>CAKRLN010000203.1 GCA_934359535.1 uncultured Lachnospiraceae bacterium | reverse complement strand
GTCTGGATGTGAATGACGGAAGAGTGGTAAAGGGTGTTAATTTCGTTAATTTAAAGGATGCCGGAGATCCGGTTGAGATTGCGGCTGCCTATGACAAGGCAGGGGCAGATGAGGTGGTATTCCTGGATATCACAGCATCCTCGGATCACCGTGGAACAGTTGTTGATATGGTGCGGAAGGTTGCAGAAAAGGTATTTATTCCATTCACGGTTGGCGGTGGAATTCGCACGGTGGAAGATTTTAAGGTATTGCTGCGCGAGGGAGCAGATAAGATTTCCATTAATTCCTCGGCAATCAATACACCGCGGCTGATCAGTGAGGCAGCTGAGAAGTTTGGAAGCCAGTGCGTTGTTGTTGCTATCGATGCAAGAAGAAGGGAAGATGGAAGCGGCTGGAATGTGTATAAGAACGGCGGGCGGATTGATACCGGACTGGATGCAGTGGAATGGGCAATGAAAGCGAATGCACTTGGAGCCGGTGAGATTCTTTTGACAAGCATGGACTGTGATGGAACAAAAGCTGGATATGATATTGAACTTACAAGGCAGATTGCAGAAAACGTTTCGGTACCTGTCATTGCATCAGGCGGAGCCGGAACAAAAGAACATTTTTATGAAGCTTTAACGGAAGGCAAAGCGGATGCTGCACTTGCAGCCTCGTTGTTCCATTATAAGGAGCTTGAAATTATGGAGCTTAAAAATTACCTTGCAGACCGTGGGGTTTCGGTAAGACGATAGGAGAAATACGATGGGTATGATCGATAATGACTGGCTTTCAGCAGTTTCAGATGAGTTTAAAAAGCCGTATTACCGGGGATTGTATGAATTTGTGAAGGAGGAATACCGGACACATGTGATTTACCCTCCGGCAGATGATATTTTTAACGCATTTCATTTTACTCCGCTTAGCAAGGTAAAGGTGCTGCTTCTCGGACAGGATCCGTATCATAATGTGAATCAGGCACATGGGCTGAGCTTTTCGGTTCTGCCGCAGCAGAAGGAGATCCCGCCTTCTTTGCAGAATATTTATAAGGAGCTGCATGATGACCTTGGATGTTATATTCCAAATAACGGTTATCTTAAGAAATGGGCAGATCAGGGAGTGCTTCTTTTAAATACGGTGCTTACGGTGCGGGCGCATCAGGCAAATTCCCATCAGGGACATGGCTGGGAGCAGTTTACGGATGCAATCATCCATGCGGTAAATGCACAGGATCGCCCAATCGTGTATTTGCTGTGGGGACGTCCGGCACAGAGCAAGATCCCGATGCTGACGAATCCAAAGCATCTGATTCTTACCGCGCCTCATCCGAGTCCGCTTTCCGCGTATCGCGGTTTTTTCGGATGCAGGCATTTTAGCAAAGCGAATGAATTTTTGGAGGCTCACGGAGAGACACCGGTTGACTGGCAGATCGAGAATCTGTAAAGTAAAAATAGCGGTGCAGCATTTAAAAAGCGTGGAATAAAATAAGGACTAAAATTCCAGGCAAAATAACCGATAAATAGTACAACAGCATAGAAAAGAAAAAGGAGGTAATCGTATGGCAATCATATCTGGATATGATTCTTCATCGATCAGTACCTTGTTTTCGAGTCTGAATTCAAATAAAAAGTCATCTGCAGGCTCGGATCTTCTTGGGATCAGTTATACGGATTATGCATGCATCAAAAGCGGTTCGTATTTCCAGCTGATGAAAGCATATTATACAGATGGCAGGGTTGTTGGGGATACAAAGACATCAACAGCAACCTCCCAGGATTCAACCAAGAAGCTGGCACAGATCGAGAGCAGCACGGACAGTCTGAACCAATCGGCGGAGGCACTGTATAAGAGCAAGTCCTTGTTTGAACAAAAGACAGTGACAGACAAGGATGGAAAAACAACAAAGGATTATGACAGGGATGCAATCTATAAGGCCGTCAGTCAGTTTGTATCCGATTATAATTCTGTGATTGAGTCCGCAGGAAGCTCTGACACAACCAAAATTGCAAACGCAGCAGCATCCATGGTAAATACAACAACCGCAAATAAGGGACTGCTGAGTGCAGTTGGAATCACCTTTGACAGCAGCAAATATACGATGAAGGTAGATGCGGAAGCCTTTAAGAAGGCAGATATCAGCAAGATTAAGAGTCTGTTTCAGGGAACTGGCTCCTATGCATACCAGATCGAGGCGAAATCCTCGCTTATCGGAATGAATGCGAAGAATGAGGCTGCGAAGTCGAACACCTATGGCTCCTACGGTGGATATACGTATAATTATTCCTCCGGAGAGCTTTATAATACGACGACGTAAGTGCCTTTTTTGGCATTCCTGCTGGAAGACAACAAAAGAAAAAAGGATCGTCATCCGGAAACGGAGACGATCCTTTTTTGCGTGCGCCCTGTAACGGCAATCATAAATTTTAGTTCTCGTCATCAGACATGGCATATACCTGACGTTTTCTTGCCATAGCATCATTCTCCAGATACTCATCGTAGGTGGAGATCTTATCGATCATGCTTCCGTCTGGAAGGAATTCGATGATACGGTTTGCAGTTGTCTGTACAACCTGGTGGTCACGGCAGGCAAACAGGATAACACCGGAGAATTTCATCATACCGTTGTTTAAAGCGGTAATGGATTCCATATCCAGGTGGTCAGTTGGCTCGTCGAACATCAGTACGTTTGCCCCCATAATCATCATGCGGGAGAGAAGGACACGAACCTTCTCGCCACCGGAGAGAACGCGCATTTTTTTCACACCGTCTTCGCCGGCGAAAAGCATACGGCCAAGGAAGCCACGGACATAGGTTGCATCCTTTACTTCGGAGAACTGTGTCAGCCAGTCAACGATCAGTTCATCGGAATCAAAGATCTGGGTGTTGTCCTTCGGGAAGTAAGCCTGGCTTGTCGTAACACCCCATTTGAAGGAGCCTTCATCCGGTTCTAATTCTCCGGCAAGGATCTTAAAGAGTGTTGTCTTGGCAAGCTCGTTTCCACCGACAAATGCAAGCTTGTCTTCACGCCCAACGATAAAGGAAATATTGTCAAGTACCTTTACACCGTCGATCGTTTTGGAAATTCCCTCTACGGTTAGCACTTCGTTACCGATCTCACGGTTTGGACGGAAGTCAATGTAAGGATATTTACGGCTTGAAGGACGGATCTCATCTAACTGGATCTTCTCTAAGGCGCGTTTACGCGAGGTTGCCTGCTTGGATTTGGAAGCATTCGCAGAGAAACGGGAGATAAAGTCCTGTAACTCTTTGATTTTTTCTTCCTTCTTCTTGTTGGCTTCCTTCATCTGACGGATAATAAGCTGGCTGGATTCATACCAGAAATCATAGTTTCCGGCATAGAGCTGGATCTTTCCGTAATCCATGTCTGCAATGTGGGTACATACTTTATTTAAGAAGTAACGGTCATGGGATACAACGATGACCGTGTTTTCAAAGTTGATTAAAAACTCCTCAAGCCATGCGATTGCGTCTAAATCTAAGTGGTTGGTCGGCTCGTCGAGAAGCAGGATGTCAGGATTTCCGAATAATGCCTGGGCGAGAAGTACCTTGACCTTTAAGGCACCTGGAAGATCAGCCATTAAGGTGTAATGCTCCTCGGATGGAATTCCAAGTCCGTTTAACAGGGTGGCAGCATCGGATTCAGCGTTCCAGCCGTCCATCTCTGCAAATTCGCCCTCCAGTTCGCTTGCACGGATACCATCCTCATCGGAGAAGTCCTCTTTCATGTAAATGGCATCCTTTTCCTTCATGATCTCATAAAGACGCTTGTTTCCCATGATGACGGTGTCAAGCACAGTGAACTCGTCGTATTTGAAGTGATCCTGCTGTAAAAAGGATAAACGCTGTCCCGGTGTGATTGCAATATCACCGCTTGTAGGCTCAAGCTGGCCGGAGAGGATCTTTAAAAATGTAGACTTTCCGGCACCGTTTGCACCGATCAGCCCGTAACAGTTGCCTTCGGTAAATTTGATGTTTACGTCCTCAAAGAGGGCTTTTTTACCAAGACGGAGTGTAATGTTATTTGCACTAATCATATTGATAACCTTTCTATATTTAATATAAGCGTTTTCAAATGGAATCGCTTACTATTGTACCGTAAAATCTGTATTTTGCAAGTAGAAAATAAAGATTGGATTAGACATTATGTACTAAATTTTAAACAGAAATTGTAAGGTTCGTCGCTTTACATGTGAGTTTTAAAATGATAAAATAATCTCAATAAGCAAAGTATGCTTTGGCATATTGTTTTATTTATTTAAGGAGGAAAAATCATGGCAAGAAAAAAACAATCCATGGATGGTAATACCGCTGCCGCTCATGTAG
>CAKRLN010000202.1 GCA_934359535.1 uncultured Lachnospiraceae bacterium | reverse complement strand
GGATAATGATGAATACCGCAGGGGCAAAAAGACAACGCATGCGCAGTTTGGAGAGGCAATGGGAATTCTTGCCGGAGATGCACTTTTAAATTATGCCTATGAGACCGCAGCACAGGCACTTTTGATGGAGCCTGGGAAACAGACAGCGGAAGCATTCTCTAAGCTCTCACAAAAGGCTGGAATTTATGGCATGGTCGGAGGACAGGTTGTGGATGTTGAATCCGAGAAAAATCCCAATGTACCAGTTCAAAGAGAAAAGCTTGATTTTATCTACCGGCTGAAGACAGGAGCCTTGATTGAAGCGTCCATGGCAGTTGGCGCGATCCTTGCAGGAGCATCAGAGGAAGAAGTGCAAAGTGTTGAAAAGGCAGCAGCAAAGGTCGGGCTTGCATTCCAGATCCAGGATGATATTTTAGACGTTACCAGTACGCTTGAAGTGCTTGGCAAACCGGTTGGAAGCGATGAAAAGAATAATAAGGCAACCTATGTTACCTTTGAGGGAATTGAGAAATCATCGGAGGATGTTTCCCGTTTATCGGAGGAGGCAGTTTCGATTCTTGCATCCATCGGAAAAGAGAGTGCATTTTTAGAAGAATTGTTCCGTTATCTTGTACACCGGGATAAATAGAAACACGAAAAGCCAGAGGGAACAGATATGGTATTGGATAAAATTCAAAAAGAGAATGACATAAAAAAACTGACAAATGAAGAATTAGAACAATTAAGACAGGAGATCCGTACCTTTTTAATTGAAAATATTGCAAGAACAGGCGGACACCTTGCTTCCAATCTCGGAGTGGTAGAGCTTACGATGGCACTGCATCTTTCTTTTGAACTTCCAAAGGATAAAATTATCTGGGATGTCGGGCATCAGTCCTATACCCATAAGATTCTGACCGGAAGAAAAGAAGGGTTTGAAACACTCCGTCAGTACGGTGGCATGAGCGGTTTCCCGAAAACATGCGAAAGTCCATGTGACTGCTTTAATACCGGACACAGCTCCACCTCGATTTCTGCGGGGGTCGGTCTTGCGGCTGCAAGAGAGATTACAGGAGAAGCGTATTCGGTTGTTTCAGTGATCGGGGATGGTGCGCTGACCGGCGGCATGGCATATGAAGCGATGAACAATGCGGCACTGCTTAAATCCAATTTTATTATTGTTTTAAATGATAATAATATGTCGATTTCCGAGAATGTCGGCGGGATGAGCCGGTACTTAAGCGAATTCCGGACAGCGGATGCTTACCGGGATTTAAAAAATGACATTATGAACTCCTTAAATAAAATCCCAGTCTATGGCGAGCGTATGGTAAAACGGATCAGAAGAACGAAAAGCGGGATCAAGCAGCTTTTCATTCCGGGCATGCTTTTTGAAGAGATGGGACTTATCTATCTTGGACCTGTGGATGGAAGCGATATAGAGGCAATGTGCAGAACCTTTGCGGAGGCGAAGCGTGTGGATGGGCCGGTGCTCGTCCATGTACTGACCAAAAAGGGAGCCGGATATCTGCCGGCAGAACGCCATCCGGCAAGATTTCATGGTGCGGAACCATTTGATATTAAGACCGGACTTCCATCGAAGCCGAGAACAAAGGCGAACTACACGGATGTTTTTTCAACCGTTATGAAAAAGCTTGGGGAACGCGAGCCGAAGGTTGTCGCAATTACGGCGGCAATGGCAGATGGGACTGGATTAAAGCGGTTCCACAACGTGTATCCGGACCGGTTCTTTGATGTCGGCATAGCAGAACAGCATGCGGTGACCTTTGCAGCAGGACTTGCAAAAGCAGGATTAAAGCCGGTTTTTGCTGTATATTCCTCTTTTTTGCAGAGAGCATATGACCAGATACTCCATGATGTCTGCATCCAGAACCTTCCGGTGATCTTTGCGATTGACCGTGCAGGACTCGTCGGAAGTGATGGGGAGACACATCAGGGAATTTTTGACCTTTCCTATCTTGCAACGATTCCAAACATGACAGTGATGGCCCCGAAGAATAAATGGGAGCTTTCCGATATGGTGAAATTTGCTGTACAGTTCGGGGCACCGATTGCTGTGCGTTATCCAAGAGGCGAGGCATACGATGGCTTAAAGGAATTCCGTGCACCGGTGGTATACGGAAAAAGTGAGATCCTTGCAATGGAAAAGGGCGTTGCACTTTTAGCGGTTGGAAGTATGGTGAAGGTTGCAGAAGCAGTGAGAAACCGCTTAAAGGAGGCAGGAGTATCCTGCAGCCTTATCAATGTGCGTTTTGTTGTGCCGTTTGACAGGGAGTGCATAAAGGAGCTTTCGAAAAAGCATACGCTGCTTGTTACAATGGAAGAAAATGTGAAAAGCGGCGGCTTTGGTGAGCATGTGAACAGCTTTGTTTTGGAAGAAGAGCTTCCGGTTGATGTGATCAATATTGCGATCCCGGACTGTTACGTGGAGCATGGTAATGTGGAACTTCTGAAAAAAGAGATCGGAATTGATGCGGATACAATCTATGACAGGATCATAGGCGAGATACAGAAACAGGAGAACGAATAAGGATGAAAGAGCGTTTAGATGTATTACTTGTAAACCGTGGGCTTGCCCCATCAAGGGAAAAGGCAAAAACAATGATTATGGAGGGCAATGTATTTGTCAACAACAATAGAGAGGATAAGGCTGGGACAACGTTTCCGGATGATTGTCATATTGAGATTCATGGAACAACCTTAAAATATGTAAGCCGCGGCGGACTGAAGTTAGAGAAGGCAATGACTCATTTTGGGATTACCTTAGATGGGAAAATCTGCATGGATATCGGTGCTTCGACGGGAGGCTTTACGGACTGTATGCTGCAAAATGGAGCTACGAAAGTGTATTCTGTGGATGTCGGTTATGGACAGTTTGCATGGAAGCTAAGACAGGACCCGCGGGTTGTCTGTATGGAGAAGACAAATATCCGTTATGTTACACCGGAGGATATTGCAGATGCACTTGACTTTGCATCCGTGGATGTATCGTTTATTTCCCTGACAAAGGTGCTTGGCCCTGCAAGGGAGCTCTTAAAGGAGCATGGGCAGATGGTATGCCTGATTAAGCCACAGTTCGAGGCTGGAAGAGAAAAGGTTGGAAAAAAGGGGGTTGTCCGCGATAAGAATGTACATGAGGAAGTGATTCAAAAGATCGAGGATTTCTGTCTTTCCAATGGGTTTTCCATCCACAATCTTGAATATTCTCCGATCAAAGGACCGGAGGGAAATATCGAGTATCTGATCTACATCGAGAAATCAGACGAACCAGTGAAGGAGGAAGCCGTAAATATCCATGAGGTAGTCGAAGCTGCACATGGACAGCTGGATAAATAATATGCGCAATTTTATACTGATTACAAACGAGCAGAAAGACGAAAATTTAAAACTCAGCAGACAGATCGTAGCGTATATCCGGTCAAAGGGCGGGACGGCAAAGATTTTGATCAGCAGTGTGGAACGGCTTGATGAAGGGGATTTTGAGCTTGACGAAATTCCAGAGGATACGGAATGCATCCTGGTTCTTGGCGGGGATGGAACCTTAATCCGTGCCGCGACCAAGGTAGAGTCGAGGCAGATTCCGCTGATTGGTGTGAATCTTGGGACACTTGGATATCTGTGTGAATTAGAGGAATCAACGGTTATGAGTGCAGTGGATTGCCTGATGCGTGATGAGTATATGATGGAGGAGCGCATGATGTTAACAGGTCACAGATCCGGTGATCCGGGAAGCAGAAGGGCATTAAATGACATCGTCATCCATCGGACCGGAGAGCTTTCCATATTAAGTCTGAAGGTATATGTCAATGGCGAACTGCTTACAACCTACTATGCGGATGGAGTGATCGTTGCAACACCGACCGGTTCAACCGGATATAATATGTCAGCAGGCGGGCCGATTGTGGATCCAAAGGCAAAGATGCTTCTTCTGACTCCGATCAATGCCCATAATCTGAATTCCAAGAGTATTGTACTTGGCGCAGAGGATGTGATCGAGATCGAGATTGGAAAGCGCCGTATGCAGAATGATGAGCAGGCAGGAGTGAGCTTCGATGGAGATTCCGTGGAGAGGCTGTGTGTAGGAGAACGTTTTGTTATTTCCCAGGCATATCATTTTACAAGGATCTGTAAGCTGAGCAATAAGAGCTTTTTGGAAATTTTGCGTAAAAAGATGGAGACGTATACGTAGACATAGGAGGCAGTATGAAGACCAGAAGACAATCGAAGATACTTGAATTAATTCAGAAAAATGATATTGAGACACAGGAAGAGCTATCTGCGTATCTGGTAAAGGAAGGATATAAGGTGACCCAGGCTACGGTTTCCAGGGATATCCGTGAAATGAAGCTGACAAAGGTGGCACTCAGCAATGGCCGTCAGAAGTATGTGGCACTTGGGGAGGCAAAGGATGACCTTTCGGAAAAAT
>CAKRLN010000201.1 GCA_934359535.1 uncultured Lachnospiraceae bacterium | reverse complement strand
CCTCTACGGAATTACGATGCAGGAGAAGGGCATTTCCACGCTTGTCTCTGTCAATCTGATCGAGAATGATCTGACGGAATAAGCACACACCTAAATAACAGTATAGGAAGAATAAGGAGAAAGATATGAGTGAAGAAAAGAAAAAAGGCTTTTTCAGCAGGCTGGTAGAAGGGCTGACAAAGACAAGGGATAACATTGTCTCTGGAATCGATTCGATTTTCAGTGGATTTACCCACATCGACGAGGAGTTTTATGAGGAATTAGAAGAGATCTTAATTATGGGAGATCTCGGTGTGCATGCGACGGAGGAGATTTTAGACAAGCTGCGCCAAAAGGTGAAGGAGCAGCACATCAAGGAGCCAAAGGAGTGCAAGGAGATCCTGATCGAGAGCATTAAGGAGCAGATGCATGTTGAGGAGGCCGCTTACCGCTTCGAAGAAGAAAAATCCGTTGTCCTTGTCATTGGTGTGAATGGTGTTGGAAAAACAACAACGGTTGGAAAGCTTGCTGGAAAATTGAAAAATCAGGGAAAACGCGTCGTGATTGCGGGAGCCGATACATTCCGTGCGGCTGCCGGGGATCAGCTGAAGGAGTGGGCGAACCGTTCCGGTGTGGATATGATCGGAGGAACCGAAGGAGCAGATCCGGGATCCGTTGTCTATGATGCAACTGCCGCAGCGAAGGCGAGAAATGCAGATGTTCTTCTTGTGGATACCGCCGGAAGACTTCATAATAAGAAAAACTTAATGAACGAGCTTGGTAAGATCAACCGTATCTTAGAGAAGGAATATCCGGATGCCTACCGGGAAACGCTTGTTGTCTTAGATGCAACGACCGGACAGAATGCACTGGTGCAGGCGAAAGAATTTTCCGAGGTTGCGGAGATCACAGGTATTGTACTGACAAAGATGGACGGAACGGCAAAGGGAGGAATTGCAGTGGCAATCCAGTCAGAGCTTTCGGTTCCGGTTAAGTATATCGGTGTCGGAGAGACAATCGATGATTTACAGAAATTCGATGCAGATGATTTTGTAAATGCTTTATTTGACGTAAAAGAAGAATCGTAGTATGATTTAACATAACACTACGTTAGCGAAGTAAAGAAACAAAGAGAGGGAAAGAACCATGTTAACATTGGATAAATTTGAAGAGGCCAGTGAAAAGGTAAAGGAGGTCACACTTGAAACAAAGCTTATCTACAGTGACTTCTTAAGCGAACAAACTGGCAATAAGGTCTACCTGAAACCGGAAAATATGCAGTTTACCGGAGCCTATAAGGTGAGAGGTGCTTATTATAAGATCAGCACCTTATCGGCTGAGGAGCGGGAAAAGGGATTAATTACAGCATCCGCAGGAAACCATGCGCAGGGAGTTGCCTATGCAGCAAAATGCTATGGCTGCAAGGCAGTAATCGTAATGCCTACCACAACACCGCTTATTAAGGTAAACCGTACCAAGAGCTATGGAGCAGAGGTGATTCTCTACGGAGATGTCTATGATGAGGCATGCGCACACGCACTTGAGCTTGCAGAGAAGAAGGGATATACGTTTATCCATCCATTCGATGATCCAGTCGTTGCAACCGGACAGGGAACAATCGCAATGGAGATTTTTAAGGAGCTTCCGCTTGTTGAGTATATTCTTGTACCGATCGGAGGAGGCGGACTTGCAACAGGTGTTTCCACACTTGCCAAGCTTTTGAATCCAAAGATCAAGGTGATCGGTGTTGAACCGGCTGGGGCAAACTGCATGCAGGCATCCTTTGCAGCAGGTAAGGTGACAACACTTCCAAGTGTTAATACGATTGCAGACGGTACGGCTGTAAAGACTCCGGGAAGCAAGATTTTCCCATATATCCAGAAGAATCTGGATGAGATCATCACAGTTGAGGATGATGAGCTTATCGTGGCATTTCTTGATATGGTAGAAAATCACAAGATGATCGTGGAAAATTCAGGTCTTCTTACCGTTGCTGCCTTAAAGCATCTTGATGTGAAGGACAAACGTGTCGTATCGATCTTAAGCGGTGGGAATATGGATGTTATTACCATGTCATCGGTTGTACAGCAGGGGCTTATTTTCCGTGACCGTATTTTCACGGTATCCGTGCTGCTTCCGGATAAGCCAGGGGAGCTTTCAAAGGTTGCAGATACAATTGCAAAGGAGCAGGGCAATGTCATTAAGCTTGAGCACAACCAGTTTGTATCGACAAACCGCAATGTGGCAGTGGAGCTGCGCATTACGTTGGAGTCGTTTGGAACCGACCACAAGAAGCAGATTTTAAAGGCTTTAGAGAAAGCCGGCTATCAGCCAAAGATCGTTCGCACGAATCTTTAAAAATTTTTTGCAGGTGTCAAGAAAAAATACTTGACACCTGTTTTCCTTTGTGATAATCTATGCAAGGTGACTGACATGGAAGAGAAAGTAGAACAGACCTATTTATATGATTTTTATGGCGAACTGCTGAACGAACATCAGCGCCAGATATACGAAGATTTTGTTCTGAACGATTTTTCCCTTGGGGAGATCGCAGCAGAGGAAGGAATCAGCAGACAGGGCGTCAGTGATATGATCCGCCGCTGTACGAAGAAGTTGGAGGAATTCGAAGCAAAGCTTCATCTCGTGGAACGTTTTCTTTCCATTAAGAAGGATATTGCGGAGATTTGTGAACTGGCTGAGGAATTCGACAGAACAAAGAATCCGGATATGATGCATGGAATCAAGGCAATATCAAATAAGATACTAGAGGAGCTCTAATATGGCATTTGACAGCTTATCAGAAAAACTGCAGAACGTATTCCGCAATCTCCGAAGCAAGGGAAGGCTTACCGAGGACGATGTCAAGACTGCACTGAAGGAAGTTAAGATGGCTTTACTGGAAGCAGACGTTAACTTCAAGGTTGTGAAGCAATTCATAAAGAGTGTACAGGAACGCGCGATCGGACAGGATGTGATGAACGGACTGAATCCGGGGCAAATGGTGATCAAGATCGTAAATGAAGAGATGGTCAGACTGATGGGCTCTGAGACGACTGAGATTGCATTTCGTCCGGGCAAGGAGCTTACAATCATTATGATGGCAGGTCTTCAGGGTGCAGGTAAGACAACAACGACTGCAAAGATTGCCGGAAAGCTCAAGTTAAAAGGCAAGAAGACACTGCTTGCCGCCTGCGATGTCTACCGTCCAGCTGCGATTGAGCAGTTGAAGATCAACGGAGAGAAGCAGGGCGTTGAAGTGTTTGCGATGGGAGATAAGAATTCTCCGGTCAATATTGCGAAGGCTGCTGTAGAGCATGCACGCAAGAATGAATTTCATGTGCTTATCATCGATACTGCCGGACGTCTTCATGTGGATGAAGAGATGATGGTGGAACTCGCTGAGATAAAAAAGGAAGTTGACGTTTTCCAGACAATTCTTGTTGTCGATGCAATGACAGGGCAGGATGCGGTCAACGTTGCCGGAACCTTCGATGAGAAGATTGGAATTGACGGCGTAATCCTTACCAAATTAGATGGTGACACCAGAGGTGGTGCGGCACTTTCTATCCGGGCAGTGACCGGAAAACCAATTCTTTATGTCGGAATGGGCGAGAAGCTCTCAGATCTTGAGCAGTTCTACCCGGACCGCATGGCATCCCGTATCCTTGGTATGGGAGATGTGCTTTCGATGATTGAGAAGGCACAGGAGAGCATTGATGAAGAGAAGGCCAAAGAGCTGGAACAGAAGATGCGCAAGAATGAATTTGACTTTGAGATGTACCTTGATTCGATGAGTCAGATGCGTAAAATGGGTGGTATTTCCTCGCTGATGGGAATGCTTCCTGGAATGGGACTTGGAAATGGCAAGATGCCGGACATCGATACCGATCAGGCGGAGAAGTCACTTGCAAAAACCGAGGCTATCATCCATTCCATGACAAAGCAGGAACGTACGAATCCTTCTTTGTTAAATCCGAGCCGGAAGATGCGTATTGCAAAGGGCGCAGGAGTTGATATTTCGGAAGTCAACCGTCTGGTCAAGCAGTTTGAGCAGATGAAGAAGATGATGAAGAAAATGCCTGGAATGATGGGCGGTAAACGTGGTAAAAGAGGAATGTTCAAAGGACTTCCTTTTTAAATAAAATTTTTAAAAACCTATGAGGAGGTGACAGTAATGGCAGTTAAGATCAGATTAAGAAGAATGGGACAGAAGAAGGCTCCTTTCTATAGAATCATCGTAGCAGATTCCAGATCCCCAAGAGATGGAAGATGCATCGAAGAGATCGGAACTTATGATCCAACAAAAGATCCTAGCGAATATCATGTAAATGAGGAGTTAGCTAAGAAATGGTTAGCAAACGGCGCACAGCCTACCGAAACCGTTAGCAGAATTTTCAAGAAAGCTGGTATCGAGAAATAGGATTCGTGAGGTGGACGTAATGAAAGAATTG
>CAKRLN010000200.1 GCA_934359535.1 uncultured Lachnospiraceae bacterium | reverse complement strand
CACTTACCGTCCGCTTCCGTGTCGGCTCCGTCTACAAAAACTGTGCCATCTGCACCTACTACAACAATACCCTGATCTCAAAACGGAAACACCCGGTCATGGCTCCAGGGGAGATGGAACAGGTGATTTTAGAAAAAGCAAAGCTTTTGGAATTCCCTGATCTGTCTAAAATTACAATTCGAATTGAGGAGGCATAGCGATGAGTGAAGTAAGAGAACTGACCTGTATCGGCTGTCCGCTTGGCTGCAGCCTGAAGGTAACAATGGAACAAAACGAAGTAAAGGAAGTAACTGGAAATACCTGTCCGCGCGGTGCTGCCTACGCCAAAAAAGAGGTTACAAATCCGACAAGGATCGTAACCTCTACTATCCGCGTATCCGGCGGAGTCTCTATGATGGTCTCCTGCAAGACAGCGGCAGATATTCCGAAAAATAAAATTTTTGATGTGACAGCAGCCTTAAAAACAGTAACTGCCACTGCACCGGTACAGATCGGTGATGTGCTGCTTTCTAATGTCTGTGGCACCGGTGTTGATGTAATCGCCACGAAAGCTATCGAAAAAGCCTAAACGAACCAGATTTTCGGATTCGTTGAGGACACACTGATTACTCCGGCATCTAAAAGCTCTAAAACATCCTCCTTCTCGGAGACAAGCCCTCCGGCTATGACCGGAGTGGCGGTGTGCTTACAGATGCGGGAAACAACCTTAGGCATAAGCGCCGGAAGGATCTCGATGAGATCTGGTCTGGCGCTTTTTAACTGTCTCTCAATATTCTCATATGCCATCGAGTCAATAACAAACAGCCGGAGAATCGTATAAAGGGAAAGCTCCCTTGCCCGCTTGATGAGTGCCGGCTTTGTCGTTATGATCCCATCTGCCTTTGTGTATTTTTTAATAAAATCAACTGCAATTTCCTTCGAGCTTAAGCCCGTGATCAGATCCAGATGCACCATCGCAATCTTTCCAGCTTCCTTGATCTGATCCACAATATCCGCAATCGAACAGATGTCCCCATACAGGATAAAAATCACCTTGCTGTCCGATTCCCTGCACTGTCTTAAGCCCTCATCATCCTTTATTGCCGCAATAACCGGCGAATCCTCTAACGCTTCTCGGAATTCCTTTTTCATTTCTTATCACTCATAACAACCTTTAATAAGATTGGTGTAATCAAGGTTGTCACAATTACAACAATAACGATTGGCGCAAACAAATCATCCTCAAGCAGTCCGACACTATATCCCTTCTGTGCAACGATCAGGGCAACCTCACCACGGGAGACCATGCCGACACCGACCTGAAGTGCCTCATTCCAGTCGCAGCCACATATCTTAGCACCAAGTCCACAGCCGACAACCTTTGTTAAGATTGCAACAACAATGAGGATCAGGGAAAAGACGATCAGGCTTGGTGTAATAGCATCAATCGAAACCTTAAGGCCGACACTCGCAAAGAAGACCGGTGAAAAGATCAGGTAAGATGCAATCTCTGTTCTTCTTTCAATATAATGCTCTACCTTCATATTACAGAACATCAGACCTGCAAAATACGCACCTGTAATGTCTGCGATTCCAAAGCCAACCTCGGAAATATAAGACAGCAGGAAACAGAACGCAACTGCGATAATAACAGTTCTTCTCTGCTGGTCATGTGTCTCAATGCGGAATTTAAATTTCGACATCACAAATGCAACAACAAGCAGAACAACAAAGTATAAAACAATCTTGCCGATTACTGCAAGCGGGCTTACAGATGGATCCTGTAAGCTTGTTACAATTGTAAGCACGATAATACCTAAAATATCATCAATTACGGCTGCTCCAAGAATGGTTGTACCAACCTTTCCCTGAAGCTTTCCGAGCTCACGCAGCGTCTCAACCGTGATACTTACGGATGTTGCTGTCAGTACAACACCGACAAAAACAGCCTTAAGCATGGATGTGTAATCAGACAGATCCGAATGGAAAAACAGCGCAAAGCTTAATGCACCGCCGATTAATGGCACAATCACACCAACTAAGGCGGTTACAAAGGAAGCCTTTGCATTTGCCTTTAAATCCTGTAAATTTGTTCCAAGACCAGCCGTAAACATCAGCAAAATAACACCGATCTCAGCTGTGTACTCGATAAATGTACCGGTATCGCCCTTAACCGGAATCCAGTTAAGGAATGACGGTCCTAAGATGACGCCTGCAAGTAAAGCACCGACAACTGCAGGCATGCTGACCTTGCGGGAGAAAAGTCCCAGGACTTTCGTAGAAATAAGAATGATAGCCAAACAAAGTATGAATCTGTAATCCATGATTTTCCCCTCTTTCCTTTTATTTATGGGATCTGAAAAAGCAACCCCACTAGCTTTCAAACATTAGCATCATACCCCATAAATTCAAAGAAATCAATTACACTTTTCACTATAAAAGATATTTTTTCAATCTCTTTTTTGTGCATAAATGTGAGAAGAGACTGTATGGCGGGTACCACACAGTCTCTTCTCGAGGAGTTTAGTTATGAAAATGTTTATTTAATAAAAAGGGAATAATTGATTGAAGGATTTCCCCTTCAACAATACTAAGTATATAAGAAAAATGTGTCCGAAATATGTCTGATTTCAAAAAAAAATCTAAAATCTAAATCTTTCAGTTTATACTTTGTTTATATTTAAACAATGCTTCACAAAGCGCCAGCTTCTCCGGTGTCTCAAGACTGCTATGAAATTCCACATGCCCTTTTTCCGTCCGCTCTGCTAACAGATCTTTTTCCGCAAGCCGCCTTTTCATCTCCCTTGCAGTTCCCGGTGCCCCGTCAAAGATTTTCACCTCCGGGCCAAGCACCTCCTGTATCATCTCCCTTGCAAACGGGTAATGGGTGCAGCCAAGCACCGCAGCATCCAGCTTTCTGTCCTTAAATTCATACAAAAGCTCTGTTAAATATTTTTTCAAATCATCACCGTGCAAATCTCCACGTTCCACAAAATCCATGAGTCCCGGACATGGCAGCGGTATGATCTCCCCCTGATCCTCGTAACGGCTGCAAAGACGCTTAAATTTTTCCTCGCGGATTGTCATCGGTGTCGCCATCACAAGAACAACCGGATGCTCCTTGCAGCAAACAGCAGGCTTTACCGCGGGCTCGATTCCAACGATCGGAATTTCGGGATATTTCTCCCGCAAAATGCGCACTGCTGCACTCGTTGCCGTATTGCAGGCAACAACAAGCCCTTTCGCACCTGCATCAAACAGCTCCTTTGCATGTGCTAAGGTCAGTGCCCTTACCGCCTCAAGCGATTTGGTTCCGTATGGGGCGTTTTTCGAATCTCCGAAAAAAATAAAATCCTCGTTTGGCATCAGCTTTACAAGCTCCCGCAAAACGCTGATTCCGCCAACTCCGGAATCAAATACTGCAATTGGATTTTCTTTATCTAATATATATGACACAGACTGTACTTCCTTTCACAATTTTTGTTTACATTATCAAGCTTTTGCACTATCATAGAATTAGAATATTTACGTACTGGAGGAATGCGTGATGACAAGATCGACTGGATTATTTGGCCAGGTAAAAACCTGTGAATTCTGCGGAAGAGAGCTTCCTGAGAACTATAAGGAGAATCTGTGTCCAAACTGCATTGAACATAAGCTTTTTCAGGATGTCAAGGAATATATCCGTGCGAATGATGTCAACGAATTTGATGTTGCCACCCATTTTCACATTCCTCTTTCCCGCGTGAAGCAGTGGATTCGCGAAGGACGGATCGAATACAAGGAGAATTCCATCCAGCCCGTCATCAAAAATCTCCACTGCCAGAAATGCGGTGCCCCGATCAACTTTGGTGTGTACTGCACCAAATGCTTAAAGAAGATGAACACAAAGGAGATTACCTATGCCATGCCAAAATCCTCCAACAATGCCGAGCATATGCGTTATCTCGATTCCGATGACTCTTCCAAAAATAAATAATCTTTCCAATGCCACAGCAGACATTGAAAAGCACATCCCTTATTGGATGTGCTTTTTCTTATTTTCTGCGGATTACCTTCTGGCTGAATTTCACACAGACTGCATCTAAATACTTCTCATCCGGCTCAAAGGAAATGAGCATCATACCACTCTCGCTCTTTCTTACAAGCTGATACGCGGTATTCTGGACTTCCGGGTTTCCGGATGTGTAGTCTAATTTCTTCACGGAATTATCCTGCTCATATTTATAAATACTTCTATCCCCTGCCGGTGCAATCTGAAGCACTTCATCCATGGTAAACTCCATCAGTTTCTTTCTTCTGCTCTTATTCATGATACGTGCAAAACGGAGCTCTCCGTCAAAGAAGGAATACTCATATTCCTTACTGTTTTTCAACGGAAAAAATACCACAATAACAGAATAATGATTGCACCGGTAAGAAACAGTGGTGCGATCAAAGAAAACAGTGCAAA
>CAKRLN010000199.1 GCA_934359535.1 uncultured Lachnospiraceae bacterium | reverse complement strand
ACCGGAGGTCTGCTTCTTCCGTCCATGCTTGTGAGCAGGGCATTTAATTTTTATCTTCTTCTTTTTGTATCGATGTGCGTAGCCATATACCGGTGGAAACGGTAACAATCAGGTTGCTGGTCACACTGTAGTGTGAACAGTAACACAATCAGTGAAAAAAGAGTCCGGAGTGGGCTCTTTTTTGCTTGTTATAAGAAAAATTTCATGTTATATTGAAGTCACATAGGTCGGATAAGATTCGTACGATCCAACGGATTCTTTATGGCATTCAGGTAGAAAAATCATGACAACAAATAAAAGGACAGAGATAATACAGATTGACGGAAGAAACGCAGAGCTTACCAGAAAAAACATAAAAAACATGTACTTACGCTACAAGGATGGAAAAATCTGTATCAGTGCTCCGGTAGGCATGAGGATACAGGAAATAAAAGCCTTTGTGCATGAGCGGAGAGACTGGATTAATGCTGCTGAGAAGCACTGGAAGGAACAGGAAGAAAGCCGTGAAAGAACGGCTGGGCGGACGAAGGAAGAACAGTGGAATGACTGGACAAGGCTTAAGGGACAGCTTACGGAGAGGATCGCATTCTGGGCACCGAAAATGGGGGTAAGACCGAATGGCTTTAAGATCCGCAAAATGAAGACAAGGTGGGGCTCCTGCAATGTGCAGACCCATCATATGACATTTAATATGGAGCTTGCCTATGTGCCGGAGGACTGTCTGGAATATGTTGTGGTGCATGAGCTCTCCCATCTGATTGAGCCAAGCCACAATGAACGGTTCTGGAGGACGATGGAAACATATCTTCCGGACGCAAAGGAGCGGAGAAAAAAACTGAAAGGATACAGCGTATGAAACACAAAGGCTTTTGGGTGATTGCAGCGGTTGTTCTTGTGCTTCTCGGAATATGTCTGATCGAGGGGGAAAAATTTTCCCGCGCAGGAGAAAAGAGTGGAGACCGGGATGCTTATGTAAACCGGGAGCAAAAAAACAGTGATGGACAGGAAGCAGACAGCAGCGACACAGAAGAAACAGATCATGCAGGCGTGACGAAGACACGCATTGACAGTGGATATTATGGGGCACTTCAGGTGCAGGGAACGGCTCTTTGCGATGCGTCCGGGAATCCGGTGCAGCTTCGCGGAGTAAGTACACATGGGCTTGCCTGGTATCCGGAGTTTGTCAATGAACAGGCAATTGCGTTTATGCATCAGAAATGGGGCATCAATGTGGTGCGCCTTGCACTTTATACAACCGGTTCAGGCGGTTACTGCGTGACCGATGAAGCATCCCAGCAGTATGAGGAGGATCTGATCGATCTTGCAGTGAAGGCTGCGGCCAAGAATCAGATGTACGTGATCATTGACTGGCATATTTTAGAGGACGGGAATCCAAACAGCTATATTGCCAGGGCAGAAGCATTTTTTTCAAAGATTTCCGAAAAATATAAAGACTATGAGAATGTGCTCTATGAGATTTGCAATGAGCCAAACGGCAGCACTACCTGGGAGCAGGTAAAAAGCTATGCCGAGGATATTATTCCGCGTATCCGCGTAAATGCACCGGATGCCGTGATTCTAGTCGGCACACCGGACTGGTGTCAGGGTGTGGATCAGGCAGCAGCAGACCCGGTCAGTGGACAAAAAAATATTATGTATACACTTCATTTTTATGCCGGATCACATAAGGAGGAGCTTCGGAACAAAGCAGATCAGGCACTGGCAGCCGGACTTCCGATTTTTATTAGTGAGTTCGGACTCTGCGATGCGTCCGGGAACGGGGAAGATGATCTGGATTCAGCAGATGCATGGATAAGCTGGATCAATGAGAAGAAGTTAAGCTGCATCCAGTGGAATCTGTCCAATAAGGATGAGACCTCATCACTCATTGATAAGAGCTGTACGAAAACAACCGATTGGAGCGATGAGGAGCTTTCAGAGAGCGGAAGGTGGATGAAGGAGAATCTTGGAGGAATTGTCGGACAGCAGATCACGGTATCGGATGAAGGAAAAAACAGCGGCTCGGATGATGCGCTGGCAGGAACGAAAAAGAACAATTTGGATGATGCGCTGACAGGAACAAAAAATAGCAGTCCGGATGCTGTGATCACAGAAGCAAACAGCTGGGATAATGGAAATGCAAAATGTACACAGTATTCGGTAAGGCTTACCAATTCCGCGGACCAGAAAAAGAGCTCCTGGACGGTAACGATCCACTTTGACCAGAGCATAAGCTTACAGAACAGCTGGTGCGGAAGATACAGCATCGCAGATAAGACACTTACGATCACGCCGGAGGATTACAATGCCGAAGCGGAGGCAGGTACTTCCATTGATAATGTCGGCTTTATTGTAGAATCCGCATCCGTTCCAGGCGCACCGGATATTTCCGTCATCTGGAACGACTAGCAAAGTATGAAAGAGAGGAAGAACCTATGAATATGCCAAAAGACCCTGTTATGCTTTTAAGCTTTGTAAATACACAGCTTCGTGATAATTATCCGTCACTTGCAGAGCTGTGTAAATCATATATGACAGAGGAGAAAGCACTTGTGGATAAGCTTGCATCCATCAACTACCACTACGATCAGGAAAAAAAACAGTTTGTATAAAATAGGCAATTGCCTAAAATTGAATAAACGGGAAAGAGGAGAATGTGATGCAGACGAATTGTGATTTTTGTGCATACAATGAATATGATGAGGAGGACGAATGCTATTACTGTTCCGTGAATATGGATGAGGATGATATGGCAAGGTTTATGCAGAGCAGTTATAAAAGCTGTCCGTATTATAAATCCGGAGATGAATACCGGGTTGTGCGTCATCAGATGTAAAAATGTGATAAAAAAAGTCAGGCCGAAGGAGCTTCGGTCTGACTTTTTTTGGAAAATTTTAGTTGAGCTGCTTTGCCGCTGCCTGGATAAATCCATGGAACAGCGGATGTGGACGGTTTGGACGGGATTTTAATTCCGGATGAGCCTGGGTTGCAATAAACCAAGGATGATCCGGGATCTCGATCATTTCTACGATACGTCCATCCGGAGAGGTTCCGCAGAGCTTCATGCCGTTTTCCGTAAGGATATTGCGGAAATCATTGTTTACCTCATAGCGGTGGCGGTGTCTTTCGGCAATGTTTTCTGTTCCATATACCTCATAAGCCTTAGAGGTCTTATCAAGGACACATGGATAAGAACCAAGACGTAAGGTTCCGCCAAGATCCTCCACCCCGTTCTGGTCAGGCATTAATGCGATAACCGGGTGCGTTGTGTTTGGATCAAGCTCGATGCTGTGTGCATCGTGGAGTCTGCATACGTGGCGTGCATATTCGATAATTGCAACCTGCATGCCAAGGCAGATGCCAAGGTATGGAATGTTGTTCTCCCGTGCGTATTTTGCAGCGGAGATCATGCCCTCAACACCACGGTTTCCAAATCCACCTGGTACGATGATTCCCTGCATGCCACCTAAATATTCCGCAGCATTTTCATCATTTAAAAGCTCAGAATCAATCCAGTGGATATCGATGGTTGCATGTTCCGGGATTCCGCCATGTTTTAATGCCTCGACAACAGAAATATAAGCATCGTGAAGGGCAATGTATTTTCCAACAAGGGCAATCTTTACCTCCTTATTTGGATGGCGGAGATTTTCGACCATTTCCTTCCATTCGGCAAGGTCAGGCTCAGGACAGTCAAGATTTAAACACTCCAAAGCTACCTTTGCAAGATTTTCTTTTTCCATTGCAAGAGGTGCTTCGTATAAATATTCAACATCAAGGTTCTGGAGTACATGGCTTTCCGGCACATTGCAGAATAGTGCGATTTTATCCTTTAAGCCCTGATCTAACGGGTGCTCCGAACGGCATACGATAATATCAGGCTGGATTCCCATTCCCTGAAGCTCCTTGACGCTCGCCTGTGTCGGTTTGGTCTTTAATTCGCCAGATGCACTTAAATATGGGATCAGGGTTACATGGCAGAGAATTGCATTTTCGCGTCCGACCTCATGCTGGAACTGACGGATTGCTTCCAAAAATGGCTGGGATTCGATGTCACCGACAGTTCCGCCAACCTCAATGATCGCAATGGTTGTATCCTTGCTGGTAAAGTCACGGTAGAAACGGCTTTTGATCTCGTTTGTGATGTGAGGAATGACCTGTACGGTTCCACCGCCGAAATCTCCGCGGCGTTCCTTCTGAAGAACAGACCAGTATACTTTACCGGTTGTAACGTTGGAATTCTTGGTCAGGCTTTCATCGATAAAACGCTCATAGTGACCAAGGTCAAGGTCCGTTTCCGCACCGTCATCGGTAACAAATACTTCACCGTGCTGGATCGGGTTCATGGTTCCTGGGTCAATGTTGATGTATGGGTCAAATTTCTGCATGGTTACCTTATAGCCGCGGGCCTTTAACAGGCGGCCTAAAGATGCAGCAG
>CAKRLN010000198.1 GCA_934359535.1 uncultured Lachnospiraceae bacterium | reverse complement strand
CAACCTATGTCCATCAGATGCCTGCTGCACTCGATATCATTGAGGATGCCAAAGCGAAGGGCTACGAGGTTACCTGTAATATTATGGCAATCAGCAATGCCAAGGAAACCGATATCGACCAGGCACTTGAGATGGTCGGACAAAGCTGCGCCGATGGAATCTATATCGTAGACAGCTACGGCTCCCTCTATCCGGAGCAGATCCGGGAAATCTCCGACAAATACATGGAGGTAGCGGAAAAATATGGAAAATACATCGGTATGCATGCCCATGACAACCAGAAGCTTGCCTTTGCCAATACAATCGAGGCCACCGCACGCGGTGTCAGCTACTTAGATGCAACGATGATGTCCATGGGACGTGGTGCCGGCAACTGCGCCATGGAGCTTTTAATCAGCTTCCTGAAAAATCCGAAATACAATGTATTCCCGGTATTAAAATTCATCGAGGAGCATATGCTTCCGTTAAAGAAAGACGGTATCGTATGGGGCTATGACATTCCATACCTGCTTACCGGACGCTTAAACCAGCATCCATCTGCTGCAATCGATTATACAAGGGCGGGACGCACCGATTATGCTGACTTCTACGCTGATCTTCTAGACAAATAGTGTAAACCAAAATGAACATGAAAAACCGCAGGAAACTCGTTCCCTGCGGTTTTTATACTTTCTTGTCTTAGCGATGTTACAGGGAAGAAAACTCAATCTCCTCCTCTGCGGTCTTGAAATTGTCCTCCGAATGCTCCATCTCTTTCGAAAAAATGCGTACAACATCGATCCTGTCTGCCGTATCATAATGTCCGCCGTTCGCCTGATAACGCAGTGCATCCATATCCCGGATAATCTTCGTATAGGTCACGGCAAGCCTTGCCCGCGTCAGGAAATTATAATCATAGATCGTCCGAAGCAGATAACGGTAGTTAAAATAAACAAGCAGATGCTCATATTCGGTCTCACGACAATCCTTAGAAGAAAGCCATGTCTCCATCTGAATCCGGTAGTCCTCCTCCTTCTGCTCATCTAACGTCTTTTTCACGCCAAGCCACTCGGCATTTAAAATATCCATCTGGTCAAGCATATAAATCCGGTCGAGGTAGGTATCAAAGGAATCGATGCTCTCCCCCTGCTTTTTTTGCACAGTCCTTCGCGCTGGCATCTCCCAGCTCACCTTTGTAATATCCCAGCTTGCATCGTCAATGTCCTCACCACTGATCACCTCCTGCACTGCCCTGGCATAATCAAGATAAAGCTCCATTCTCTCCCAGACTGTAAAGCTTCGGTTCTGTAAAATCTCAAACGTCCTGTTCTGCGCTGCCTCAAGGAATGCATACCATGCCGGATCTTCGTCCTCCTCCGGCTCCGCATCATAAGCCATATCCGGCATCGGAACTTCGATAAGTCCGATCGGATCCTCTCTCTCAAAGACCATTCTTCCAGCCTCCACACAGGATAAGCCAAGGCATTTCTGGATCACATCACCATAGGCGATTGTTGTCCTCGGATATTCGGTACACACCTCGCTTAACGCTTCCTCTCCAAAAGCACTGCATATATCGCAGAGATTGTGCTCATCTAAAAACGGACATCTGCCCCGCTCATCAAGCCGAAGTCCGTATTCGCCATCTTCGGTCTCAAATACCTTCTTCCGGAAGCGTTCACCAAGCTCTCCCGGCAGATTGTAATAATACTCATAGGTATCCTCGTCAATGTCAATCTCCCAGCCAATACAACAGCTGTCTGTGCATTTATCTGCAATACAGGAAAAATCCTGATAAAAATCCGGTATTCTTAAAATCATGCTCCCACACCACTTTCCTTATTATATAGCTCATTTTTCTTCTGCTCTGCCCGTTTCTTACGCTGTTCTTCCTCCGCTTTAAGCAGTCTGTCATATTCATCCTCAGTTCCACGGAAATAATTACAGCCCATATATCCGATACACCAGACCAGACCGCCGACCGTCGTTGACAGGATGATCTTAAAGACGCAGTGTATGAGAATGGATATTCCAAGTGTCCCTGTACGATAGGAGGATATTAAAAGGCGAAGCGGCTTAAAAAGCATAATCCAGCCACCAATATAAATCGCAGCAAAAGCTCCGCACGCATAGCACGTAAGTGCCAAAAGTATTTTCATTTTCCGATTCATTTTCTAAGTGCTCCTTAATTTCACACATGATGCTTTCGGTTGATCCTGTTCCCGACGCACTCTGCCCATTATAGCATATTTTTTTCGTTTCAACACCTGTTTTATTTTTTTCATCTTTTTTTTCGGATAGTATTTTCTTTCGACCTGTTTTGTGTCATAATGTGACAATAAAGAAAAGTATAGTATTCCTATTAAATAGGAAATACTAGCTACATGAAAGGAAGACGATCTTATGTGTGGAATCGCAGGATTTATGGATACTGTCAGTCAGGATCCATCTATCATCAATCATATGCTTGACGAAATAAAACACCGTGGTCCGGACGGTCACGGCACTTACCGGACAGCAAACGGCTATCTTGGACACTGCCGTCTGTCTATCATTGACCTTGCAACTGGCGGACAGCCAATGTTTAGCGCCGATAACAATCTTGTGCTTGTTTTTAACGGCGAGATTTATAACTACTTAGAGTTAAAGGACGAGCTTTCCCAAAAGGGCTACACCTTCCAGACCACAAGTGACAGTGAGGTACTCCTTGTCGGATATGAGGAATGGGGCAAAAAGCTTGTTGACCATCTGCGCGGCATGTTCGCTTTTGTCATCTACGATGTCAAAAATGATCTCTACTACGGTGCCCGCGACCATTTTGGCATCAAGCCATTCTACTATTATCACGGTGAGAACAGCTTTATCTTTGCAAGCGAAGCAAAAGCAATCTTAAAACACCCGGACTACCATCTGGAATTAGATAAGGAGCTTCTGCCACTTTATCTGCGTTTTAACTATGTTCCGGTTGATAAAACTATGTTTAAGGGTATCCACCGTTTAGAGGCTGGAACCTGCTTTACCTACCAGAAAGGAAAGCTCTCCCTCCACCGCTATTTCCGTATGGAGATGACCGGAGAAGGCACAAGCAAGGAAGAAATCCAGAAAACCATGGCAAACTCAGTTGACCATCATCTCTTAAGTGATGTAAAAGTCGGCTCCTTTTTAAGCAGTGGTATCGACTCCTCCTACCTTGTATCACTCTCCAAGGTAAATGATACGTATACCATCGGCTACAATGAGAAGAAATACAGTGAGCTTGCCTATGCCAAGGATCTGTGCGACAAGCTTGGCATTGAAAGCCACAAGAAAATCATCACAAAGGACGAATACTTCAAATCCCTGCGTGATGCCGTTTACCACTTAGATGAGCCGCTTGCCGATCCATCTGCAATCTCCCTTTACCATGTTGCAAAGCGTGCCAGCGAAGATGTCAAGGTTGTCTTATCCGGCGAAGGTGCTGATGAATTTTTCGGCGGCTACAATACCTACAACCAGATTTCAGCCTACGATAAGGTTCCATACGTGATCCGCCATGCCGTCGGCTCCTTTGCTTCCCTCTTCCCTCCATTCCGCGGAAGAAACTTCCTTGTAAGAAAAGGCAGAAAAATCGAGGATGGCTATATCGGTGTCAACTCCGTATTTTCCGAGAAGGAAATGTCTAAGATCACAAAGGTGAAAAACCCAATGACAAACAAAGACATCTCCCGTCAGATCTTAAAGGGCTATGAGGATCTCGATGATGTGAGCAAGATGCAGATCGTGGACATCCGTCTCTGGTTGGAGAAGGATATTTTCACAAAGGCAGACCGCATGACAATGGCATCCTCCATCGAGGGCCGTGTACCATTCAGTGATTTCTCGGTTTACCAGACAGCAAGAAAGCTGACACGCGACGAAAAGCTTCGTAACGGAACGACCAAATATCTGCTCCGCGAGGCAAGCAGGGATGTAATCCCAACGGAAGCTTACAATAAGAAAAAGCTTGGCTTCCCGGTTCCGCTCCGCGAGTGGATTAAGGATGACGATGTCAAGGCAGATATTTTAAAGGCCCTGGAAATGCCGATCGCCCATGAGCTTTTCAATGTTGATTATGTAAAACAGCTGATCGAGGATCACTGTAGCGGAAAACACGATAACTACAAGAAAATCTGGTGTGTCTATATTTTCCTGCTCTGGTATCAGATCTACTTTACCGATGAGAAAAAGGCTGCATAAAAGGAGTTTTCTATGAAACTAACAATGCTTGGAACCGGTTGCGCCGTTGTTACGGAATGTTATAATACCTGTTTTGTTTTAAGCGATGAAAACAGGCATCTGCTTGTGGATGGCGGAGGAGGCATCGGTCTTCTCCACCAGCTGAAGCAGGCCAAAATCCCGGTCAATGATATTCATGAGGTATTCGTTACCCACAAGCATGTCGATCATATTCTTGGGATCATCTGGCTGATCCGCGTGATTGGCCAGAA
>CAKRLN010000197.1 GCA_934359535.1 uncultured Lachnospiraceae bacterium | reverse complement strand
CAGTTAATCAGCTTCACTCTGGTTAGTTTCTTCATCTTTTTGTTTCCCCTTTCGATAACTGTCGATCTTATCATATACACGGTTAATGTCCTCAACCCGCACTGCCATTAAAATCGAATTATAGATCAAAACCCGTGACTCCTCGTTCTTTAAATCTCCATCCAGAAGCTCAATCAGCTGATAACGCCGCAAAAGCCGCAGTGAATTGCCCATTGTTGTTTTGTCGATCATTTTATCCCGGATTTTTAGACTCAGATATTTATCCTGGATATCCCCAAGATTGACAATAACCTCATCACTGATGGAAAGCTCACGCTTTTTCTCGTCAAACAGGATTCTTAAAATAAGTAATATAATGGATTCGTATAATTTCAGATTCTGTCGGTTCATATTAAGTGCATTCGTCAGCTGGACAACACCATACTCTTCATTGATTTCAAGCCGGTATCCAAGTATTTCAAGCAGCTCCTCGAACTTTTCCCGGTACTTTAGAATAAAGTAATAATCACTCCTTGTTGCCTGATTCTGCTTGCATACAAAGCAGACATTAATCAATTTATTGCTGATCCTGCGAAATTCATCCTGATCCTTCTGAAGCATCCCCTCTAATAAATTCATTGTGCCTCCTTATTTTCGTTTTATAATTTTATAGTCTGGAAATTGAAAACCATGGTCAGTTTTATTCTCCTGATTGGATTTTTCAATCCGGTAATTCATCTTCTTTCTGGAACCATACAGACGGATATAGATCATCTTCATAAAGTCATCCATTGTTTCCAATGGAAGCTCTGATGCCTGCATAACGCTTCTATCCTTCATCTGTATTGCGACATATTCATTGATCCGTTCCGGGCTTAAGATTTTTCGCAGCTTTTCTGTCATCTGGCGCAGCTTCTCCTGCCTAAGTTCCCTGTCCGGTTCAAACGCCTCCAGCTCCTGTGGGTGAAATTCTTTCCTCCCCTCAACCGGACTGTACAATGACTTTTCATCAAGAAAGCTGCTCCCGAAAATCCGCATCAGCTCTTCCAGATATTCAATTTCATAAATTCCATTCAGATCAAGCTGTCTTTGGGACACCTGCTCTCCCATGTATAATAAAATCTCCTTGAGCTGTCCCTGTACGTCTTCCGTTCCTGCAAGAAGGAATTTGGCACGATTGACTGCTGCTCTCTGATACTGGGTATTCTTCTGGTTAATTTCTGCCAGAATTTCGTCCATGCTCCGGAATGCTTCCACGATCTCATGCAGCATCTGGCAGACGAACTCCGTTGCCTGCTCTTTCGTTATTTCCCGTAATGCGGCAAATTCCTCTGCTGTTTCGTCCAGATAGCGGCTGTTATGCCCCCAGTTCTCCAGACGGTCAATGATTTCCGGGCGGAATTTCGACACATTATCCGATGTCAGAAGTCTGTGATACGCTTTGTCTACAATATTGGTAATATAGTCATTAAACAATGCATCCATAATTTCTGCTACTGTTTTATGTCTGGTAAGCTCATCAATGTAATGTTTAATATTGGAATTTAAATTTTTCAGTCCGGTAATCAGCATGTCCGTATTATCACGGATCTGCTGCAGCACGACAGCCGGATGATCCGTGTCCGTACGTACCAGACTATAGATTGTATAGATATATCCCTGATATTCCACCTTTTTTCCATCAGAGATTTCAAGAAGTGTTTTCATGATCCTGACCGCATAGTCATGGAAATTGACTCTCTGCACATAGCTTTTGTCTGTTTCCACTTCCAGCCAGCCATATTTTTCAAGCAGGCGGAGCATTTCATTTGCCTTTTTCCGCGGATCCATGGCATTCATTTCATCCTCTTCAAACTCCGCCGCCTGATTCTGTTCAAAATAAAACTGCAGCTCATCCACCAGAATATCACGCTCCACTCCAAAAGATAGCTGTGCGCTCATCGCAGAAAACAGTCTGCACAGGCACTCCCAGTACACCAACCGGTTTGGTGATGATAATGGGATAAAAAAATGATCGGTAAGTATCTCAAAAAGTGGATTTTTCATTTGCATCTGCATGGTGTCCATCGCTGCCGTCTCCTTTTATCGTAATAAAATGATTATAACATATTATTGATAAAAGCAAACACCTTATCCCAGTACTGATCTCCAAGCACATACATTGCCTCTGCATGTCCGGCTCCTTCTGCGGTAAGTGTTTCTTTATTTGTTCCAGGCTTTGCCTCATAGAGCGTATCCATCATCTCATATGGAATAAAATCATCCGCAGTTCCATGAATGAAAAGCATCGGCTTTTCACATTTTTTTACCTGTTCGAGTGAAGATGCCTCCTGAAAGGAATATCCGGCTTCAACAGATGACAATGCACTCGCTGTATAAAGAATCGGAAATTCCGGCAGACCAAACCTAAGCTTTAATTCATTGGAAAAAATATCCCATACACTTGTATAACCGCAGTCTTCAATAAAGCCCTTTACCTGATCCGGGGTATCTTCGCCTGCTGTCATCATTGTTGTTGCTGCTCCCATAGATACCCCATAGATCACAATTTCCGCTTCCGGATCGCGGTCGATAATCCAGTCCGTCCAGTCTAAAATGTCTTTCCGGTCAAGCCAGCCCATACCGACATAATTACCTTCACTGTCTCCACAGGCACGAAGATCCGGCGCAACAACCTGATAGCCAGCGTCAAAAAAATGCTGCGCTGCAGCGATGCTTCCGGTATGATTTCCACGATAGCCATGGATCGTAACCGCCCAGAGATGGCTTCCATTGTTTTCAAAATATGCCCCGTTTAAGGCAAGTCCATCCTTGGATGTAATTGAGACTGCTTCCTCTGGATGCTCCGTTAAAAACTGCTTATTTTTCTCTTCCTGTACCTTTTTGTTATCTGCAATGGTCTTTTCCACTCCATCTGTTGGTTCCTCAACATCGAGAGACACCTGTCTGTCTCCTCCGTCTCCACTTCTTCCGATTGCATAATTGACAAGATAGCGGCTGACAAAAAAGAGCCCCACACTAATTAAGATAACAACTGCAATGCAGACGGTCAGCAATATCTTTTTCGATTTTTTATTTTTGATTCTCATCTGTTTCCTCCATTTTTTTGATTTTATGACAAATTAATTTACCTGATCTGTGTTAACTTGCCATTCAAATATTTTGATAATCAAATAAAATGAATTCTATCATATCTTTGGCTGATTTACAACCGTACACCAATATTGCTATTTCGCCTGCACGCGCCTCGGGCTTAGCGCTTTTGAATTCCTAGTTGTTTTTACAGGAATTCCCAGACTTAAAATAAATGTCCTTATGCAGACTGCACCGTGGATTAAACTCTGCTTTGCAATACGGACAGCTTCCACTTCCATACTCCTGCCTTGTCAGCTTATGACGACAACAGCCACAGAGTACCGGATATTTTTCTCCGTCGTCTGTGGCTGCAAAGGTATGATCCTCTAACACATCATGACACTGGTAACAGGCATAATATTTCCTGCATCTGCTGCAAAGAAGCATTGCAACATCCTGTCTTGTATGATAATGGATGCACCGTCCTGATGCATCCAGATCAATTCCATATAGCTTAACGTGCTCCGGCATGTTCAATCGCCCTTCTTACCGGTACTGCAATAAACAGTGCCAGAATTGTAATCACAATATCCTTCGGGACAAATGCGGTAAGAGAATAAATGGCAATCGCAGAAAGGCTCATGGAACCACCAACAAAATGCCACTGGATTCCTCCGATCACTTCCACAATTGCAAGACCGAGCAGTGCAAGTACAATACGGATTGCCCAGTTTGCTGTTTTATTCTGTACCTTTGGCTGAATTCCACATAAAAAAGTCATAAATGGCCAAGCCCAGATATATCCTCCGGTTACTCCTGCAAGTGCACTGATTCCGCCATGAAAATTTGCAAAAATCGGAAGACCAACTGCTCCTAAAAGAACATATACAACCGTCGCCATCGTTCCAAGCTTTGCCCCAAGCACTGCCCCGACAAGTGCTACTCCAAATACCTGGATTGTAATCGGCACTCCGGTCGGCATAGGCAGTGAAATCTGTGAAATTACCGCAAGTACTGCCGCGAACATTCCTACAAAAACAATTTCCCTCGTTGTAAACTTTGCGCTTTTTGTACGCGCATTTGCTGCTGTCTGACTCATAATCTACTTCTCCTCGTTTTACATTTATGCAATAAGCCTCCGCAAAACTCAGCGTTCGCTTTCTGGGATTACTCAAAATCTTCCGAATTTTTTCTCTGAGTTTTGCATCCTTTTGCATTTATGTAACTCGTTATATCACAAACCCGCGTCTATTGTCAACTTATATTTCAATTATGGTTTACAATCATCTTTCTAACTTTTATAACAAGTTTTTCAAATCTCCCGTTTCATTTATACTTACAAAACTTCCACAACGTAAAAAGCAGGCAGAACCAATACAGGTAATAAGCAGGTGCTTCAGAGCGGCCGGTACTTAGCGACCGTATTC
>CAKRLN010000196.1 GCA_934359535.1 uncultured Lachnospiraceae bacterium | reverse complement strand
CGATGAGCAGCGAGAGCGTGCCTGCTGTTATTTGTGCTTACAGTACATGTATTCGTAAATTTGGGAGAGTTTCGCAAATGCCTATTAGATAATTGCAAAGAAAAGGAGGCGAAGGATATGGACAGTTGTGATAGTCAGAGTCGAAGTACATATAGCGGTGGAACTGACTTTTTTGCTGCCGCAGGTGTCTGTATCTGCGTCTTTTTCTAATCTTATTTAAGCCTTTCCATCGTATCGGAATGTCACAACCGTAACCCGTTGTGCCGCATTTGCCTGCGGTGGATTTTTTATGCCCTTTTTTGGGAAGAATGGAGGCTTAAAATGGAAAAAGAAGTATTAAAGGAACCAAAATTTGTACAGGAGATCGTTTCAATCATAAGAAGCGGTCTTGGCAAAGAGGAGCTTTTTGACCGGTTAAATGACTACCATGAGAATGATATTGCACAGAGTCTGCAATATCTGACCAGGGAGGAGAGAATTGCTCTTTATAATAATCTTGGGGCAGAGTGGTTTTCCGAGATCATTTCTTATGTAGAGGAGCCGGATCCATATATTGAAGAGCTTGGTGTTGACAAATTAGCAGCAGTGATCAATGAGATGGATTCCGATGATGCAGTTGATCTGTTAGAGGAGATCGACGAAAGTGTAAAGAAAAAGCTTCGCCCGATCTTAGACGAGGATATCAAGGCGGATATCCGGTTAATCAATTCATATGATGATGACGAAATCGGTAGTCTTATCACAACGAATTATATCCGGATCAAGAAGGATTTAACGATCCGTCAGGCAATGCATGAGCTTGTGAAGCAGGCGGGGGATAACGACAATATTTCCACGCTTTATGTGGTCGATGAGAAGGAAAAATTCTGTGGTGCGGTCGATTTAAAGGATCTGATCATTGCAAGGGAGCATGACGATCTGGATGGGATTATCAGCTATTCCTATCCGTATCTGCTTGACCATGAGAAGATTTCAGACAGCATCGAAAAGATCAAGGACTATGCAGAGGATTCCCTTCCGGTATTAAACCGTGACAAAAAGATCATCGGTATTTTAACGGCACAGGATGTCATCGAAGCAGTCGATGATGAGATGGGCGAGGATTATGCAAAGCTTGCCGGTCTGACCGCCGAAGAGGACTTAAAGGAAACAACAAAGGAAAGCATGAAAAAGCGTCTGCCATGGCTCATTGTTCTGCTGTTTCTCGGAATGGGAGTATCGTCTGTTGTCGGCATGTTTGAATCGGTTGTTGCAGTGCTTCCAATCATTATCTGTTTCCAGTCGCTCATTTTAGACATGGCTGGAAATGTCGGAACCCAGTCCCTTGCGGTAACGATCCGTGTCCTGATGGATGAGGAGCTTACGGTAAAGGATAAGCTTACACTTGTTACAAAGGAGATGAAGGTCGGCTTCAGTAATGGACTGTTTCTTGGCATTTTGTCAATGTTATTTATTGGAATTTATATTTTCTTACTAAAGGGTTATTCCGTGCAGCATGCATTTTTAATCTCCGGCTGTGTCGGAATCTCACTGCTTGTTGCAATGATTATCTCAAGCCTTGTTGGAACGCTTGTGCCGCTCTTTTTCCATAAAATAAAAGTAGACCCGGCAGTAGCGTCGGGCCCGCTTATTACAACGGTCAATGATCTTGTCGCAGTGGTTACCTATTATGGACTTGCGTGGATTCTTCTGATCGAGTGCATGCATCTTGCATAAAATGATTGAAGAAAGGCGACGCTTTGCAAGCTAAAGATTATGGACCGCTTCCGGTCGAATCAATATGATTGATAATCCGGAGTTCCCACGCTATAATAAAGGCATGAGAGAAGAGCTTTTAAAGGAACTGATGGTTATATCAGAGGAAGAAAAAAAGTATAAGGCGGGGCAGGGCATGGTGGAAACTCAGCTCTACACGGGGGCAGCGCTCGATGAAATTGACAGAGAGCGTCTGCTTGAGAGAGGGCGGCTGATTACAGTACGCCCTCACAGCCGTTTTGTGGATTTTCCGGAGCACCGGCATAATTATGTGGAGATCATGTATGTCGTGCAGGGAAGTATCACACATTATATAGAAGGGAAGGAGCTGACCCTGAAAAAGGGGGATGTCCTTCTTTTAAACCAGCATGTCACCCATGCAATCAAACGTGCAGAGTATGAGGATATCGGTATCAATTTTATTGCACTCCCGGAGTTTTTTGAGGTTCCGCTTACGATGTTAAATGAGAAAAATGTGCTGGCAGAATTTCTGATCGGTGCGCTTCGGCAGAAAAATCCGGTGTCGCATTATCTTTTGTTCCGCTTAAAGGAAAACGCACAGGTGGAAAATCTCATGGAAAATATGATTGAATCCATGCTGCATAAGCATGCGAATGAGGACATTATGAACCAGTATTCGATGGGGCTTGTTTTTTTATATCTTTTGAACCATCTGGAAAATTTAAGCCATAATTCCTCCATGGATTATAAGGAGGCAGTCATCCAGGCGGTGCTTGAATACATCCACAGCGACTGCCGGAATGCGAACCTCACTAAGATTGCGGAGGATACCCATCAGTCGGTGACCGTGTTAAGCCGCCTCATCAAGACAAAGACCGGATATACCTTTCAGCAGCTGTTACAGCGCAAGCGGTTTCAGACCGCGGTGCATCTGCTTTTAGACACAAATCTTTCGATTGAGGATATCGCGCTTGATGTCGGTTATGAGAACCAGAGCTATTTTTTCCGGCAGTTTAAAAGCCGCTATGGGATGACACCAAGAAAGTACCGGATGGAGCATAGAAAGGATCAGAAGGTGAGGATTTAAAGGAGATCGTTTACGGCAAAAACAATAGCAATCGGAAAATAGGATTGTGCGGCATGGAATAACAGAATCCGAAATTGAAAATAAGGACAGTTTTTTAGTCAATTCAGAGCCTAAAAAACGGTCCTTATTTTTGTTATCCTTTTTTCAACAGGAAAGATAAAAAAGGAGAGCATCAAAATGGAAAAGACCTATTATCTGGCAGTTGATATTGGCGCATCAAGCGGCCGTCATATGCTTTCCCATCTAAAAGACGGAAAAATGGTACTGGAAGAAATCTACCGTTTTCCGAATGGCATGACCGAAAAGGACGGACATAAGGTATGGGATGTGGAACAGCTTTTTTGTGAGATACTGACCGGAATGAAAAAATGTGCTTCCATCGGGAAAATCCCGGCAAGCATGGGAATTGATACCTGGGCAGTTGATTATGTGCTTCTTGACAAAAATGACAACCGGATCGGGGATGCCTTTGCATACCGCGATGGGCGGACAAGCGGCATGGATGAAAAGGTATATGAAACGATCCCGGAGGAGAAGCTTTACGCAAAAACCGGAATCCAGAAGCAGATCTTTAATACGATCTATCAGCTGATGGCAGTAAAGGAACAGACACCGGAGGTTTTAAGAAAAGCCAAAAGCATGCTAATGATCCCGGACTACTTCCACTTCCTTTTAACCGGAAAAAAGGTACAGGAATATACGAACGCAACGACGACACAGCTTGTCGATCCGGTTACAAAGGACTGGGATATGGAGCTTATAGAAGCACTTGGATATCCGAAGCAGATCTTTGAGAAGATCGCACTTCCGGGAACGGAGGTTGGAACACTGACCGAAGCAATCCAAAAGGAGGTCGGCTTTGACTGCAAGGTTGTTCTTCCACCGACACACGATACTGCATCTGCGGTGATGGCAGTTCCGACAAAGGAGGAGCAGGCACTTTATATCAGCTCTGGAACGTGGTCTTTGATGGGAACGGAATTAAAGGAAGCAGATTGTTCGGCAGGCAGCATGCTCCACAACCTGACGAATGAGGGTGGTTACGATTACCGGTTCCGTTACCTGAAAAACATTATGGGTCTTTGGATGATCCAGTCGGTTAAAAAGGAGATCGCACCGGATTTAAGCTTCGGGGAGCTCTGTGCGCTTGCATCGAAGGAAACGATTACGTCTCTTGTTGATGCAAACGATGCAAGGTTTCTTGCACCGGGCAATATGACAAACGAAGTCAAACGTGCATGCGCAGAATCTGGGCAGGAGGTTCCTAAGACGCCTGCACAGGTCGCATCCGTCATCTATAACAGCCTTGCAAAATGCTATGCCGATACTGCGAAGGAGTTGGAAGAGCTGACCGGAAAGCATTACGATGTGATCCACATCGTAGGAGGCGGTGCGAATGCAGGATATTTAAATGAGCTGACCGCAAAGACAACCGGAAAGACCATTTATGCCGGGCCGACCGAGGCAACCGCAGTTGGAAATATTGCCGCCCAGATGATCGCGGCAGGCGAATTACAGGATTTAAGGGACGCACGGGCATGTATTTTCCACTCGTTCCCGATTGAAACCTACAAATAAGCTAGTCAATTGCGAAACTCATAGTTAAGCAAGATTTCATTGTGAAAAGTGACAAAAAGATTAAGAAGACACTGGGGAGCGGCCGGTACTTAGGCGCTGTACTTTAGCG
>CAKRLN010000195.1 GCA_934359535.1 uncultured Lachnospiraceae bacterium | reverse complement strand
TACATCTCCCCTGCCGGAACACGGACCGCCCGCTCAATCAACATCGTTCCAACCCCGCAGAACGGATCAAGTATCTGTGCATGCTCCTTTAAGTATGGAGCTGAAAGCTCTGCAATCAATGCCGCAGTCGATGGATGAATCGATGCTGCAATTGCATTTTTCCGGTAGGAAAAGCGCTTATCCTTCCTTGTAAAAAGCTTCAGGCACGGAAAGAATGCCCCCTCCCTGTTCGCAATTAACCGAAGCTCCACCTCGTAATCCGTTGTGGAATTACATAACCTTCCGCCTGACAGACGCTCTAATTCTGCGGAAAGCTTCTTGGAAAATGCACTGCGCTCCTCTAGTGTCATCGGACTTTTACATTCGATGCGGAAATAAAAAGCGCCATCCTCCTTATGATAACGGGACAGAAGCTTCAAAAGATCCGATTCCATCAGCATTTCTGCTGCCTGCTTCGGCTCAGCTGGAACCAAGCCCTTCGTATGCACCGGGAAAACAAGCTCCCTGTACGTTCGCATTGCCGCAATCCTTGCAAACTGTGTAGTCTCCACAAGAATACCAAGCGGATGCAGCTTTGCCCTTCCGTCTGTGATCGTTGATAGGATCGCTCCACGCTGTTCGCGGTTGCATAATAAAAGTACCTCACAGCTTAATCCCTTCGCCGAGAAGGTATGATGGGTAATTCCCTGATACTGGATCAGAATTTTCCGGAGCTCCCGGATCTGTTCATCCACATGCTTCTTATTCTCCGGAAGCACCTCCTCCTTTAAAAGACGTTCTAATTCCGCAGACAAGTCCCCGATCTGGTCATTCATGTCAAGATGCGACAGGGCATTCAGATACGCTGCTTTCACAAACTGGGTTGTCTCCTTCTGCCATGCCTCAAGCAAGGCTTCCTTTGCCCCCTCGCAGCCGGTCTCTCCAAGAAGAAGTGCTGCATTTTTTCTTGTCTTGGCATCCTCTGCCGAAAGATAGCTAAGCAGTGCCATCCCGCCTTCGGTCTTCGCAAGAAGCTCTTTCTTTGCCTCCTCTTCCTTTACCAGCTGTCTCAAGCTGCTTAGATTTGCTCTGATATTTACTCCTGCATCAAGCTCCTTTAAAATGTTCTCCAACTGTTATACTCCTTTTTATTCGTTCTCTGTTGTCTTATCTCGTTCACTTTTATCTGTGCCATGGAGCATAATGTACTGCACGACATCGTTTTTGAACTGCTCCCATTTATCCTCATGGTCAACAAAATACTTTGGACAGATCTTCCCCGTAATATCATAATGGCGGATCACATCACTGACCGAAAGGTCATACCGTCCGATCAGCCATGCGGTAAGCTGCACCAGTGCATCATATGTCTCTCCGTTAAACTGTCCGGTCTCATCCGGGATACAGCATTCAATGGCGATTGTATCTGAATTGCGTTCATTCGATGCATAAGCAATCTCGCTGCATGGAATGCACTGGATGATCTCTCCGGAAAGCCCGATCACAAAATGACTGCTTGCATATGTCTCATGGGATTCGGCAAGTCCGTTAAAATAATCCCGGTTCTGCTGCGCTGTTGTACCGGCATTCGCCGTATAATGGATTACAATTCCATTTACCTTCTCAAGCGCAATCTGTGGTCTCGAATATTCGTTCGGTTTCAAAAGCTCTACCTGAAGCGTGGGCCACTCGGCAACGTATTTTTCCTCCAGGACAGCCTCCCCCGACTGTGCCGCCTGCATCTGGCTTCCCCTTACATGATGAATCACAGTCACCACCAGATAAAGAAGCAGAATAACCGCAAATATGACGCATACGATCAGACCGATTCCATATATGCCATGCCCTGGTTTTCTCTTCTGCATAGTTCTTCCTTTCTTCCTAACAATGCCCAGTCATAATCTGCTACATTCCGGTCAGCTTCTCACGAAGCGCAACCCCAGACGGTGTTCCGGCAAGTCCTCCAAGCCCGGTCTCCCTGATATTCTCCGGCATTGCCCGCCCGATTGCACGCATCGCGTCAAACACTTCATCTGGTGGAATTTTGCTTACGACACCTGCCATTGCAAGATCGGAAGAGGTCAGTGCATTCACAGCACCGATCACATTGCGCTTGACACACGGTACCTCGACAAGTCCGGCAACCGGATCACAGGCAAGTCCGAGAAGGTTTTTCATTGCAAGTGCTGCTGCATTTACAATCCCTTTTTCATCTGCTCCCATTAAATATGCTGCTCCACCTGCTGCCATGGATGACGCCGAACCGATCTCTGCCTGACAGCCTCCCGCTGCTCCGGCAAGAAATGCACGCTCCGCAATCACACCTCCGATTCCAGCCGCCACATAAAGTGCCTCCGTCATCTTCTCATCGGAGTATCCCTTCTTCTCCTGAATCGTCAGAAATACCGCTGGAATCACACCGCAGGAGCCGGCAGTCGGTGCTGCCACGATACGCTTCATGCAGGCATTGGATTCTCCCATTTTCACGGCACGCTCCATCACCCGTCCGATAAAATCCCCACACAAAAGATTTCCGGCAAGTCTTGCCTCATGGAGCTTTTTACCATCCGTCCCGACAAGCCCGCTCGCAGAATACAGCTCATCTTCATAATCCAAATCGGCGCGTTTCATTGCCTCATACATGTCACGCATCCGCGCAAACGCTTCCTCCTCTTTTATGCCAAGCTCCGCACAGTCCTCCTTTCGTACACACTGCCAGAATGAGAGGCCTGTCTGCTTTACGTTATCGATAATCTCTGCTAATGATTTATACATCTTCGATTTCCTCCAGGCTTAAGTACGTTACCTTCATGATTCCCGGAAGGCGCAAAAGTCCTTCAATCGCATCCTTTGGAACCTCCTGGTCACATTCAATGACCATAACCGCATTCCCGCCTCTTTTCGACCTGTACAGCTGCATCGCTGCAATATTAATCGACTCCCTGGCAAGCATGGAGGTCACCTCTGTGACATGTCCCGGCTGGTCAAGATTATGGACGATGAGTGTCGGATAATCCCCACAGAAATTGGCAGAAAGTCCATCAATCTCCGTAATCTGCACACGGCCTCCACCGATGGATGCCGCTGTAATCTCAAGCTGCTTGCCCTTTTTTCCGGTCAATACAAGCTTCACGGAATTCGGATGCACATCCCCAAGATCAATGCCCTCATAGGAAAAGTCAAGTCCTCTCTCCCTTGCAAGTGCAAAGCTCCTTGGAATATCCGGATCATCCACTGGAAGCCCTAAAAGGCCTGCAAGCAGTGCCTTATCCGTTCCATGTCCTTTTCCGGTTGCAAGAAAGGATCCGTGAAAATAAATTCTGGCTTCCTTCGGTGTCTCACCAAGAAGCTTTCTTGAAATATTGCCAATCTTTACGGCACCTGCCGTATGGGAGCTTGACGGACCGACCATGACCGGGCCGATGATATCAAATAAATTCATTCGTTGTGCCTCTTTCCTGGAAGCGTTTGGACTGCTTTCCATCAAACCATTACATAAACGATTCTATCTTTATATAATAACACACAGGCGCTTTTTTATCCACAACGAAAAAAGAAGCTTCCCTACCAATTTCGGTAAAAAAGCTTCTTTTCTAATTCTGCTTTTTACAGCAATCCTTACATAATAACCTTAACCCATCCTTCTGGTCCTTCGACCTCTGCCTTCTGGATTGCAGTCAGCTTATCGTAGATCTTCTTGATCTGTGGTCCCATTTCTTCCATTCCGGATGGGAAGCAGATCTCTTTGCCGTGGTCTACAATCTTTCCAACCGGCGAGATAACTGCTGCGGTACCACAGAGTCCACATTCTGCGAAGTCCTTTAACTCATCGAAGTATACCTCTCTGTGCTCAACCTTCATGCCAAGGTATCTCTCAGCAACCTCCATGATGGAGCGTCTTGTGATTGAAGGAAGAATACTGTCAGACTTCGGTGTTACCAGTGTTCCATCCTTTGTAATAAAGATGAAGTTCGCTCCACCGGTCTCCTCAACCTTTGTTCTTGTTGCAGGATCTAAGTATAAGTTCTCGTCAAAGCCTTCTTTATGTGCCGTTACAATCGCATGTAAGCTCATTGCATAGTTTAAACCAGCTTTAATATGTCCGGTTCCATGTGGTGCTGCACGGTCAAAATCAGATACCTTGATTGTGATCGGCTTTGCTCCGCCCTTAAAGTAAGGTCCTACCGGGGTAACTAAAATACGGAACTGATACTCGTCTGCCGGTTTTACACCAATAACAGAGTTTGTTCCGATCATATATGGACGGATGTAAAGGGATGCTCCGGAACCAAATGGTGGAACCCATGCTGCATTTGCTTTTACGACCTGCTCTACGGCATCTACGAAACGCTCAACCGGGAATACCGGCATTTCAAGTCTCTCTGCGGAATCTTTCATACGCTGTGCGTTCATATCCGGACGGAAGCATACGATATGTCCATCATGTGTTGTATAGGCCTTTAATCCTTCGAAACAGGACTGGGAATACTGGAATACCCCTGCACACTCATTCAGTGTCACATTCGGGTCTGTAATCAGG
>CAKRLN010000194.1 GCA_934359535.1 uncultured Lachnospiraceae bacterium | reverse complement strand
GTCCTTCGAGTCCTTATATAAGAAAATCCGTACCCGGTCTCCAAGTGTTACATTTTCCGGCACCTGCTTCGCTGGAAGCAGGACATGTGTCTCGCTGTCCATATCCTCTGCCAGATAAATTCCAAAATCTACTTTTTTTACATAATATAATTCCTGATATTCGCCTAATCTCATTTCTGACCTCTTTTCTTTCATCTGTTTTCTAAAAATTTCACTACTGCATACGGTTTGCTATCCTCACTGGCAAGCACAACCGTAAGCGCCCCCGCTTCTGCGGTTACACGCGGATATAAAAACTCGTCTAACCGTGCTGCCTTTTTATATTCTACACGGATTTCTCCGATTTGAAAATGCTCTGGTAAAAATTCCTGTGCAATCATCACATACTTTTCATTATTCATATGCTGATTCGTATCAATAAAATATTTCTGCACACGGATCGGTTCTTTTGCTTCATACTGCTCTGGCGCTTTGATTCTGCGCTCGGTGCATTCCATTGGGATTCTCTCTTCCTTTCCATATGCCTCTCCCATATCCTGCGGCACACGCACCGGACGTCCGGTTTCGGTATCAATTAACACCCAGATGGAATTCGCATAAGCAAGTCTGTTTCCAGAAGCATCGTTTAAGATAAAATTACGGTATCCGTAAAAGCTTTGGAAGTCATACGCCCAGGTGCCGACGGTAATCTCCTCTGCAAGCTTTGGAAGCTTCTTTGCGTGTACCTGCCAGGAGGAAAGCACCCACGCCAGATGATGCTTCGCCAGATATTCGATTCCAAGCTCCATCTGCTCTGACTGGAATACCGAGCAATCCTGAAAATACGAAAGCAGCGAAAGCCATGTCATCTGTCCCTTCACATCCACCTCACTGTATCTTACCTTTGCATTCATTTCATACTTCATGTTTCATCCTGCCTTTCCCAATCCTGTATAAAGGAAAAGCACTACTGATCACTCAGTAGTGCTTCATGAGCTGGCCCACAAGGATTCGAACCTTGAAATGACGGAGTCAGAGTCCGTTGCCTTACCGTTTGGCGATGGGCCATTGCTTTGTTGTTGTGTTGTTGTCGTTCCCTTCAACAATAGCTAGTATACATGGTTAAGCACTTCCTGTCAACAACTTTTTGTAAAAATTTTCACTTTTTTTTCTACAATTGCGAAATTAACATTGTCAGCCCAGGAAATACGGGCTTTCCCACTTGTCTGCTCCGTAATATTTTTTTCTAAATTTTCCTTTTTTTCGACTGGAACAAGCACAATTAGCTTTACTTCTGCCCCATATTCTGATTCCATAATCGAAATATTTTCCTGTCCAAACAAATATTGCAGCTTTCCGACACCATTATAGTCGGTTTCGATTTCAAGAAGCTGCCCTGCCCGGATTTCAATGACCTCACTTTGTGCAAGCCCTTCCTGGACTGCCTTCTGATAAGCACGTACAAGTCCGCCTGTTCCAAGCAGCACACCACCAAAATATCTTGTCACGACAACTGCCACATCATGGATTCCTTCTTTTATAAGAACATCAAGCATCGGACGCCCTGCGGTCTGTGCTGGTTCCCCATCATCTGAGCAGCGTGTGATCTCCTGTCTTTCTCCAAGCACAAACGCAGAGCAGTTATGTCTCGCATCCCAATATTTCTTTTTCATTTCATTAATAAATGCAACCGCTTCCTCTTCGGTCTTAACCGGGCAGACGGTCGCAATAAAGCGGGATTTCTTCTCAACGATCTCTCCCTCACCGCCTTTATATATAATTTTGCCAAATCCTGTTTTCTGTTCTGCTGCTTCACTTACCTGATTTGCCTGATTTCCTTTCTTTGCCATAGCTCCTCTTTCTACCTCATAACAATAGGCGACTCCCAAATTTACAATCACATGTACTGCAAGCACAAATAACCGCAGGCACGCTCTCGCTGCTCATCGCTGGCAGCGGTACATAAGGCGCCAAAATACGCCGCCTAAGTACCGGCCGCTCTGAAGCACCTGCTTATTATTTGTACTCACAGTCCATGCCCGATTTACTTTCTGTGAGTTTCGCGATTGCCTGCCTTATAACAATGCATAGGTAATTTTCTGTATGTGTATAGTTTTCCAAAATGTGGTAACACTGTAGTGTAACTAGTATGTTACTGTTTACAGCTATGCTGTGAACAGTAACATTAGTATACCATGCCTTACCATAACAATACAATTTTTTCTTTATACGTGCCATCTTTTTTGGTATAATATTGTTACAGTTTACTCGTCAATACCAGAAGAAGACATTTATGCTTGCATAAGAATGTATTCTTCTGGTATTTGACGAAGGGAGCGCCTTTTTATGCACAAAAGCAGCTGCGCAGCAGCAATAAGCACGGAACGTGCGTTTTGCGAATAGCGCGTGTAAACTGTATGAGCAATTACATAATTAAAAAAAAGCGAACTCAAAGGAGGTCCTATATGAATTACGGAAAAAGAAATACCCGGCGCCTGGAGAAGCAGGTCGATTCCAAGGGTACGAAAATTCGTAAGAAGTTCGGCATACTCATCTGCAAAGCACTGCTTCTTGGCATTCTTTTGCTTGTGGTTGTAGGTGGCTGTGCCGGTGTTGGAATTATGAAGGGCATTATTGATTCCGCTCCGGATATTTCAGAAATCGACGTTACCCCGACAGGCTTTTCCACAACCGTGCTCGCCTCTGATGGTACTGAAACTGCCACGCTTGTTGGTTCAGGCTCAAACAGGCAGTATGTGACAATCGATGAAATACCAGAGAACTTACAGCACGCTTTTGTTGCAGTAGAGGATTCCCGCTTTTATGAGCATAACGGAATCGATCTGTACGGAATTGCCCGTGCTGCGGTAAGTGGTATCATGTCAGGCGGAGATTTTGACCAGGGAGCCAGCACAATCACACAGCAGTTAATCAAGAATAACGTACTTACTACCTGGACGAGTGAGACAACCTTTTTAGAACGTCTTCAGCGAAAGATTCAGGAACAGTACCTTGCTGTAAAGCTTGAGGAGCAGGTTCAGAATAAGCAGTGGATTTTAGAAAACTATTTAAACTCCATCAACCTCGGTGCCAATACGCTCGGTGTACAGGCGGCATCTGAGAAGTATTTCGGCAAGGATGTATCTGAGCTTACCCTGTCCGAATGTGCTGTAATTGCCGGCATCACGAAAAATCCTTCCGGCTACAATCCGATCACGCACCCGGATGCCAATGCAAAACGGCGTACCAAGGTACTTGATGATATGTTAAGCCAGGGGTACATCTCCCAGTCGGCTTACAACGAAGCCATGTCGGATGATGTCTATTCCCGGATCGCAGAATATAACGCGGTCGATGATGACAGTGTTAATTCCTATTTTGTAGATGCCCTGATTGAACAGGTGATCAACGATCTGATCAACCTGAAGGGATATTCTGAGACTGAAGCCTACAAAGCAATCTATCAGGGCGGACTTACGATCAACTCCACGCAGGATCTGAGCATTCAGCAGATTGCAGATGAGGAAGTCAATAATTCGGCAAATTACTCCGGCAATCCGAAATACTCCTTCAGCCTTTCCTTCCAGGTCAAGCTTGCTGATGGAACGTACAAGACGTATACGAGTCAGACAATGCTTTCCTATTATAAAGAGAAAACCGGGAATCAGGAATTCAGCATTGACTATACGACAGAGGATGCCTGCTACGAAGCAATTGCCCAGTATGAGCAGGATGTCCTAGGCGAAGGGGACAGCATTGTAGACGGTACGGAATCGATTCATATCACACTCCAGCCACAGGTTGCAGCAACGATTATGGATCAGTACAGCGGAAAAGTCTTAGCGCTTGTCGGCGGACGCGGTGATAAGGTCGGTAACCGAACATGGAACCGCGCTACGGATACAACAAGACAGCCGGGCTCCTGCTTTAAGATCATCGGCTGCTATGCCCCGGCTCTTGATGCCGGCGGACGGACGCTTGCTTCCGTTGAAGATGATGCTCCGTTTACCGTCGGAAACAAGACCTTTAACAACTATGATTTCCGCCATCGCGGTTTTATCAATTACCGGACTGCAATCACGAATTCCATGAACGTTGTCACAGTAAAAGCGCTCCAACGGATCGGTGTTGACCTTGGATACCAGTACGCAAAAAGCTTTGGCTTTACAACCTTAGTTGACGATGATAAAAACCTTGCTCTTGCACTTGGCGGTCTTACAAATGGTGTGACGAATCTGGAGCTTACCGCAGCTTATGCAGCAATCGCCAATTCCGGAACCTATACCGAACCGATCTTCTATACGACGATCTACGACCATGATGGCAATATTCTTCTTGACCGTACCGAAGAGCAGGAGACACATCAGGTATTAAAGGAGGATACCGCATGGCTTTTAACCGATGCCATGAAGGATGTTCTGACATCCGGAACCGGTAAGAGCGCATACTTTGGCATGAACATGGGACAGGCTGGTAAAACTGGTACAACAACCGGAAACCGTGATACTGTTTTTGCTGCTTATACCCCATATTATACCTGTGCACTCT
>CAKRLN010000193.1 GCA_934359535.1 uncultured Lachnospiraceae bacterium | reverse complement strand
ATATACCAGCATCTGACACTTGCTGAATTTACAAAGCAGCTGCTGCTTGTGCTGGTGATTTTTCTTGTGATTGGCGGGGGAGTAAAGCTTGTGCTTGACCGGTATTTCAAGGAAGAAAAGCCGGAAGATGAAAATGAAAAGAATCCTTCTGAAATGAAGGAGGATCATAAGGCGGAAAAAGAGCCTGCTGATATGGAGAGGGAACAGGAAAAAGAACAAAATAAGTAGTTTGAGGCGATTAGATGAAGACAGTTGACAAAGATAAGCTTTGGAGTGACTATCAGAAAAAACCGACGAAGCAGCTGCGGGAACAGCTGATTATAGAATATTCCCAGCTTGTAAAGCTGGTAGCTGGCCGTCTCAGTATGTATCTGGGATATAACGTTGAATATGAAGATCTGGTAAGTTATGGAGTGTTTGGACTGATCGATGCTATCGATAAGTTTGATATGGAGAAAAATGTTAAGTTTGAAACCTATGCAAGTCTCAGAATACGGGGGGCAATTCTTGACCAGATACGGAAAATGGACTGGATTCCGCGTACCGTGCGTCAGCGTCAGCGCAAGATCGATGATGCGGTAAAGAAGATTGAAATGCGGACTGGGAAGAATGCAACCGATGAGGAAATTGCAAAAGAACTTGAAATGTCAGAGGATGAATTGCTGTCCTGGCAGTCACAGCTTAAGGTTACCAATGTTGTTTCCCTGAATGAGTTTGAAGAACAGGGCACAGAGCCTGCGATCGAAAACCACTATCCGGCGCATTTTATACAACCGGAAGAAGCAATCGCAGAGGAAGAATTAAAGGTAACATTAAATGAGGCGCTTTTGCTTCTCACAGAGAAGGAACGGCGTGTGATTGAATTGTATTACTATGATGATATGACGTTAAAGGAAATCAGCCAGATACTTGAGGTATCCGAATCAAGAATATCTCAGCTTCATACGAAGGCACTTTCCAAAATGAGAAAGCGTATGGGCAGTTATATGGGAATTTTACTGGAATAACACGGGGGATAGGTATGGCAAATCAGTATTTTCAAATGAAATTTTCAGAGGAAAAAGCATATCTGCATATTTTTCCTGCGACAGATGGCGGCTTAAAATTAAAAATTTCAGAAGTTGAGGATTATTTAAAATTAAGACAATATGATGCTTATGATTTAAAAGAGCTGAATATCGCACTGCAAAATAATATGGAAACCGACATATGTGTCGGAGTATGGGATGGGATTGTTGTCCGTGAGTCGATGGACATCCGGATTTCACTTGATAAAATGAGGGTAGTCTGTGTATTTTATCCTCCATCTGAAGGTGGAGAGCTTATGGATGAAAAAGAGATTGTAAGTGATCTCGGATACCATAAAGTACGCTTCGGAATCAAAGAGGATACAGTCAGACAGTTCCTTATGGAACGCAGGTACTGTACAGAATATCTTATGGCAGAAGGTGTTACACCGTTACATGGGAAGGATGCCAGAATCGAATATATGTTTCCGACCAGTACAAAGGTGCAGCCCCTTCATAATGAGGATGGAACGGTAAACTATAAGGAATTAAATACCATTATTCATGTCCAAAAGGGAGATCTGCTTGCGCGTCTGATTCCGGAGGATCCCGGTGTGAGTGGACAGAATGTTTATGGCGAGGAGATTAAACCGCGGACCGTAAAAACAGCAAAGCTGGAATACGGACGGAATATTTCGATCAATGAGGAACGTACAGAAATCTATTCCGATGTGACTGGACATGTCATGTTTATTAAGGGAAAGGCATTTGTTTCGAATGTTTATGAAGTGCCAGCGGACGTAGACAATTCCATTGGAAATATTGAATATGATGGAAGTGTTCATGTAAAAGGAAATGTAAAGAGCGGATTTTCCATTCATGCAGAGGGTGATGTGATCGTAGATGGCGTCATTGAAAATGCCAAAGTCTGTGCCGGCGGGCAGATTATCGTAAAGCGTGGGATCCAGGGAATGCACAGGGGAATCCTTCAGGCAGAATCAAATATTATATCCAAATATATTGAGAATGCAACCGTTACAGCAGGCGGATATGTTGAATCAGAAATTATCCTAAACAGCAATGTCTCGGCAGGTGGGACAGTTGCCGTCCATGGAAAGAAGGGACTGATTAATGGCGGTGTGACAAGGGCTGCAAACAGTATTGAAGCAGATACGCTTGGAACTGAAATGGAGACCCCGACCGTACTTGAGGTCGGTGTTGACCCAGCTAGAAAAGAACGGTATATGGAGCTGAAAAAGACGCTTGCGGATGCAGATCAGAAGCTTGCAGACACCAAGGTGATTCTGGATAATTATGCGGGGATGATCAAAAGAGGGGAGAGGCTTCCTTCGGACAAGTTAAAGTATGTGCAGAAGATGGCATTAGAATACAAAGAGAAAAAGAATGGTCTTGAGCCGCTTCGTGCTGAGATGAATGAGATCCATGTAGAAATGATGGTAGCAGCGCATTCCTATGTTTCTGTTGGGCAGAAGGCATTTCCAGGGGTGACGATTTCCATTGCAGATCTTGAATACCGGGTCAAAGATGTGATGCAGCATTCAAAATTTAAAAAACAGGATGGAAATATTCAGGCAGTTCCGTTATAATAGCAATGAACTGCAAGAGTTTTTTAGAAATGGCAGGTGGATGATATGACGATCAGACCGGTTATATTAAATGGTGTAATTCAAAGAACCGATGATATCGGACAGCTAAAGCAGCATGAGGATGCAAAGCCGTTTGTTGATCAGCAGAATATACAAATGCAGGTAAAACGGGAAGAACAGCATAATCTGAAGCAGGTAAACCGTACAGAAGACAGCCAGTTTATGGATGAACGGTTTGATGCAAAGGAAGAAGGGAAAAATTCCTATCACGGCAATCATTCCAAACGCAAGAAGAAAGCTAAGACACCAGATGGTAAGGTACGCTCCAAGAACCAGCCGGGCAGTTTTGATATTAAAATATAAACAGAGGATGAGTAAATGACAGCAATAGAAATCGCATTGATAATTATAGCTTTGATAATTATGATTGGAAGTTTTTTTGTTCAGGAGAAGGTCACCAATAAAGACATTGAACAGTTGTGTGAGCTGAACGATGACCAGATGAAGATGATCGTAGAAAAGCAGCTGAAAAATGCGGATCAGAAGATCGAGGATGCCATAACAGATAAGCTGGATGAGCTTATGGACATTGCAGACCGGGCGATGGCAAAGGAAACAAATGAAAAGATGATGTCGATCAGCGAATATTCCGATACTGTATTAAGTTCCATGAACAAAAGTCATAATGAAATCATGTTTTTGTATAGCATGCTAAACGATAAACATGAGGAGCTTACAAATCTTGCCGGTGAATTGCAGAAGTTTTCCAGTCAGTTAAAGAATACGGAGAATGAGATTTTAGGCAAGCTTGCAGATGCAGCGGATGTTGTAGAACAGAAGATGGTTCAGCCGCAGGATATCGATAAGACCCGTGTACTTGCGGCCTCCGTTGATAATATCGAAGAGTTAAATACAAACAATAATGAACGGATTCTGCTGCTTCACAAGGCTGGACGGTCAGATGTGGAAATTGCAAAAGAGCTTGGACTCGGGCTTGGTGAGGTAAAGCTCGTATTAGGCTTATATAAAGGAGATATCGCACAGTGAAGTTAAAATATTATCTGCGGGGTCTTGCAGTGGGGATTCTTGTTACGACTGTTTTACTTATGGTTGCCGGAAGAGGGCATAAAACAGCAATGAATGACAATGAGATTATTGCACGTGCAAAGCAGCTTGGCATGGTTATGGATAAATCACAAACAGGAAGTAAAGAAGACCTGTTTGTGAAGGATAGTCAAAAAGAGGATACAGAGAACACAGAGAATACAGAGGATTCCGGGCAGGTTCCGGTAACCAAAACCGATACCAGTACCGGTGACGATACGAATACACAAAATACAGACGGTAGTGATGCGCAGACGCAGCCGGGAGCAGATGCTTCACAGCAGGATGGACAGACTGATCCAAATGCACAACAGAACGCAGATGCTGCACAGCAGAGTGCGGATAATGGTCAGGCAGCGGAATCACAGGATGCACCGCAGTATGTTGAAGTCATAGTATCCCCTGGGGAATACTGCAGGGCTGTCAGCGAGGATCTTGCATCAAAGGGACTTGTCAGTGATTCTGAATCATTCCGGAAATATATGCTTGAAATCAAACAGGATGAATTGATTTCAAGCGGAGTGTATCAGATTCCGGTTGGAGCTTCTTATGAGGAGATTGCCAAAATTCTGATTTCAGGAAACAACTAAAAAGTACTTGCAATTAAGCCTTTGGTATGATAAAATACCAAAGGCTTAAAAACTATTAAACACGTGTGCGGACGATCGAGCCGGTGCCAGCATAACGCCTGCTGGTAGCTTTTGTCGAATGAGGTACACGGAAGAAATGAACCAATGGAGGTAAAAAAATGAGCGTTATTTCAATGAAACAGTTATTAGAAGCAGGTGTTCACTTTGGACATCAGACAAGA
>CAKRLN010000192.1 GCA_934359535.1 uncultured Lachnospiraceae bacterium | reverse complement strand
AAGGCGCCAAAATACGCCGCCTAAGTACCGGCCGCTCTGAAGCACCTGCTTATTATTTTGTACTCACAGTACATGTTTGCTTTACTTTCTATGAGTTTCGCAATTACCTAACAATTATATAATAGTTATCCTAGTTCGTGGGGATTATACCACCGGGAAACCGGGATGTAAACCCCCTATGGAAAAACTTTACCCAAATATTACGCAAGTTTTTCCTCCAGCAGCCGAAGCACAGTATCAATCACAAATTCTTCACCAAATGCCGCATCCAGACAGATGTCATAGTTTGCCGCCATTCCCCAGAGCTGCTTCGTATAATAGTGGTAATTGTCTGCGCGCATCCGGTCGGTCTGTTTAATTTTCCGTTTTGCTGCATCATAGTCAAGCTTCTCCCGTTTCATGACAGTCTCGATGCGTTTTTCTGCCGGTGCACTGAAAAATACCCGGATACAGCGCGGATCGTCCTTTAATACAGCATCGGCACAGCGTCCGACAATGACACAGCTTCCTTTTTCTGCTGCTTCACGGATGACCTTTGCTTCAGCCTCATAGATTTCATCCTTCGGTGGCTTATAGGCATCCGAATAGCCATACATCTCATTGACCAGGTCATAAAGAAAGCTTTTTGTCATGCGTTCCTCACGTTTTGAAATATATTCAGGTGTATAGCCGGTTGATCCTGCTGCAAGCTGGATAATTTCATCATCATAAAATTCCACACCAAGCTTTTTTGCAAGTGCTTGTCCAAGATCACGGCCTCCACTTCCATACTGCCGTCCGATTGCAATACAGAATGGTTTTTGTGCTTCCTCTGCTGCGCGGCCTCCACCAAGCTCTTCTTTCTGCTCTGTTTCCTCTGTGCGGCAGGATGCATAAAGCTTTTCCGGAAGAAATGACAACATTCTTCCAATCGTTCTTGCAATAAATCCAACAAGCAGCGCCGCAACAACCGTTCCTTCCCGGACGCCATCAAGATGTCCTGCAAGCCCAAAGGATAAAACGGCTGCGATCACGGACATGCTGACATCAAAGCATACCTTCGTTGTTCCAAATTCTGTTTTCCACCGGAATACAACCGCCCGTACAAACGACTCTCCTGGAAGCATAACAACATCTGCAAGCACCTCAAAATATACACCAATGCCCAGAATCAGGCAGCCGATCAGAAGATCGATCACCTTGACCATATAATTTTCGGGATGCACAAACGATAAAAGAAACATTCCGGCATCAATAAAATATCCAAATCCGATCGACACCGGAATCTGTAAAAGATCCGCTGGCTTAAAATTCTTTCCAAGAATAATCAACTGTAACAGAATTAAAAGTCCACTGAAAAAAATCGTGAAATTGCCAAGTGAAAATGGAAAATTCAGGCTTAACACATAGGGAATCGCCGAAATCGGTGATGTACCAAGAGCCGCCTTTGTGATGAGCGCTACTCCAATTGAACTGATAAAAAGCCCAAGAATAAAAATTGCATACCGCTCAAAAATTTCTCCTTTTGTCCGTTTCATTTTCTTAACCACCTCTCATAATCTTATTTTATAATCCTAACACTTGCCCTTAAACATGTCAAACATTACATGTTTGTACAAACATTTTATAGCATTTGATTTACGCCTGTGATATACTTAGGGAAAACAAAATATCCAATAAGAGGGCTCTTTAAAAACTACCCAGGAAGGAACAAAAATGGGAACTTTACGATATGCAATTCTCGGACTTTTGAATCGAAATAACATGACTGGCTATGAAATGTCCAAAACCTTTGAACAGACACTTTCTGCATTCTGGACTGCAAAGCACAGCCAGATCTATCCGGAATTAAAGAATCTGACCAGAGACGGACTGGTAAAATATCATGTCGCAATCACCGGAAATGTGCTTGAAAAAAAGGTTTATTCCATCACCGATTCCGGACGGGAGGAATTTAACCGATGGGAACAGACACTTACGGAAATTCCCCCTTTCCCAAAAGATGAATTCCGTCTGCAGCTTTATTTTTCAAGTGATCAGCCGCCCCAATTCCAGCTTTCACTGCTTTCGGATCAGCTCGCACAACATGAAAAACGCCTCTTACAGATCCAAAAGGATCTGGATAAATTTTCCTCTATTCCACCGGAAAATCCTGCTGACTTCAGTGATTATCTTCTGATCCGCGGAGGAATCCTCCGGGAAGAAGCTACATGTAACTGGCTGCGGGAATGCATCGCACTATGCAAAAAACGGCAGGTCTGATCCCGCCGTTTTTTGCTCTTTTGTTATTCATCATCAGAAAGCATCTCGCTGTCCTCCCCCATAAGCTCACGGTTTGTAACCCGCTTCTCATCACGGTTTTTCTCCACAAGCCCGGATAACTGTTCTTTGACTTCCTTTGAATTTTTCACACTTTTAATCTCAAAATCTCCCATACTCTTGTCTGCCGAGCTGACCTGGATTGTTCCAACTCCAAACAGCTTCTGGCCAAGGGTACGCGTCAGCTTGACATCCATGATCCGGTAAAGACGCACCTCATCCTCCACCGTTGTAAAAAGACCTGTCTGAATAAACAAACGGTCATTTGTCAGACTGTATTTTGTAAAGCTGAGCGGCAATCCGAAAATTGTCCGTTTTCTGTCGCTCCAGATAATTTCATTCTGTCCCATTTCTGTTCCCCTTTTCCTTTTTTGCACATGATAAATGATACTTATGCGCATCCGTGCTCCGCACTCCGCGTCTGATATAATTCGCTACGCTCATTATATCATGTACCTTCCCCTGTATGCTATAAGAAATTAGAACTGGGAAATGAAATTTTGCTGTCTAATGACAGCTATGTTCTCCACAGCTGTGTCCCTCTCCATGATGTGCACACATGGTATCCGGGTCATAAGATAAGCTGCCCTCAATCAGTGCTTTTACTGCATCATCCGCACTGCCGGTAACTCCTGGAAACAGCTCGATTCCTGCTGCCTTAAGCGCTGCCCTTGCGCCCCCGCCGATTCCTCCGCAGATCAGTACACTGACCTGATACTCTTTTAAAAATCCGGCAAGTGCTCCATGGCCCTGACCATTTGTATCATACACCTCGGATTTTATAATTTTTCCATCCTCGACCTGATAAATTTTAAAAAATTCACTGTGTCCAAAATGCTGGAATACCTGTCCATCCTCATAAGTTACTGCAATTGTCATTCTCTGTTTCCTCCATTCTTCCTTCATACGTCCCAGGCAGCGGTTACCGCTTATAATTCTTCGTCTGCAGCAGGAAAGATTGCCCTGACATAATTCATAATTACCGCCCCCGATTACGAGCGCTTTCCCATTTACAATGCAATCCGCAAGCTTTTTTCTCGCACCTGCATAGATTGCGGTTACACTTGTCCGGACCAGATTCATATGCTCAGCGCATTCCTCCTGCGTAAGTCCTTCATAATCGATCAGCCGGAGCGTCTCATATTCTTCCACCGTAAGCATTACCCGCTCCTTTATGCAGGCATCTGCTTCCGGAAAAAAACTGCGGCAATGCGGTTCTTCACATACCCTGCGCTTTTTTACTGGTCTTGCCATGCCGTCGCTCCCTTCACATCCCGCTTACTTTTCCATTGCCTGCTCTAAAAAAAGTGCTGCATCCCGTACACAGTCATCACATGCACGGAGCATTTTTCCAGTCTCAATGCCTTTTAATTCCTTGCAGATCACAGAACCATTCTGCTCCTTAAACTTCGTCATAATTTCCCGGATATCCTGCATGGTCTGTGGTGGATTCTTCTTTGCCATCCCAAGCACCATCGCTGCTCCGGTGAGTGCTCCACAGCTTCCTTCCATCGTTCCCATGCCGACTGCAAATGCCTGTGTCAGATTCCGCATTGTATCTTCATCAATCCCTGCAAGATCGCAGTAGGTGCATGCAACCGCCTGTGCACAATTATATCCGCCGCAACGCTTTTTCTCGGCAGCGCTGTCTGCTCTTGATCTCATATCCATCCTTCTTCCTATAATAATTTTCTAATTTTATTTGATCCATCTATACTATACCTTCGTTATTGACATATGTCAATAATATTTTCCTGCAAGATCGCTAATTTTGTATGAAGAGGTTACTGTTCAAATGCGCCATTCGCCAACTGCACGTTCTGTGCTTTTTCGCTGCTACGAAACGCTTTTTCTCAAAAAAAGTCCGTACCGAGCAGTCATGAACGATCTGACACATAGCCCAGGTTCTCCCTGCATAGAATACAATGAAAAACAATCCGGGTATTCGATATGCAGAAAAATTGGTTCAGCATGAAAAACAAGAAAAAGAAAAAATCACATCTGGCGGCATACTCAGGTGCCGGAATCGTTGCTCTTTTTGCACTTACTGCCCATCTGGCAATATCCGGTGGAAGCACGATAACCGCCGGATTTTTTCCAAAAAGCACAAGCTTCGGCGGGAAAGAGCTTCCGATCTATTGTGTCGATACAACTGAAAAAAAAGCTGCACTCTCCTTTGATGCCGCCTGGGGTGCAGATGACTTTGACCGGATCATGGAAATACTGGATAAGCAC
>CAKRLN010000191.1 GCA_934359535.1 uncultured Lachnospiraceae bacterium | reverse complement strand
TGCTGTACCTCTTCCTTTTTGATCGCGCCCTCTGTGATCATATTCACATAATCCATTCCCGGTGTACCCATGGATACCGGTTTTCCATTCTCATCATACTCCTGATAGACGTTGATGTACTCCTCATACATGCCAATATTGTCTACAACCTTCGTTATATGCTTCTTCGTATATTCATAATCAACCTCAATTGTTCCGGAGGAAATAATAAGGCACCCAGGCTTCAACCATTCTGGCTTAATCTTCGGCCACATATGCGGTGCAACAGAGACTGCTTCACTTATAATGTCAGCATCTCTTACCGCTTCCTCATCGCTTCCGCAGATTTTAATTTCTTTCAACTCTGGATAATTTTCCCTTGCAAACGCTTCTAATTCCAGCGCGGTTTTCGACTTGAGGGAGCTTCCCTTAATTCTTACCTCCTCAATTCCCGGAAGCTTTGCCATAATCGCCATAAGAGAAGTACGGTTTACAACACCTGCTCCGATCAGAGCTAAAATCTTAGCGTCCTTTTTTGCAAGATGAACCGCGGCAAGCCCTGGCATTGCGCCGGTCCGCATTGCACTTAACAAGTTGGCGGACATATAGGCAAGCGGCTGTCCGGTTTCGACATCATTTAAGGTTACCATGAGAATCGAACGTGGAAGTCCTTTTTCGGCATTTCTTCCATTTGATCCATACCATTTTTCTCCCGCAAGATGGAACCTGCCACCGAGGTATGCCGGCATTGACATAAACCGGCGGTCTCTTGAATCTGCCAGCGGAAATCCCGGAATGTCTGATTTCTTCGGGAAAATCAGCTGCATACCGTGATCATTATGCTCTTTTCCACCCATCAGGTAATCGCCGGAGCTTAAAAGACTCATAACCTCTCCAACAGTATCTACACAATGTCCGGCATCCAGCACTCCCGCTTTTATCATGTCCTCTTCGTTTAAAAATAATAATTCAATCTTTGTGTCCATACAGCTTATCCTCCTGTCATCCCGATCTCATTTCTCAGTCTCATTTCTTCCGTTATGTTTTCCAATTTCCTTTATGTTTTTCTTTACCGCACCGGGCGGAACCGGTCATAGCTTAATGCGGAAATATCTACGACTGTTTCCTCGCCCACCGCCATCTGTGCAAGCATCAGTCCAACCGCCGGAGCTGTTCCAAATCCATGTCCGGTAAATCCACAGGCAAGGATCATTCCTGGAACCTCCCTTACTTTGCTGATGACCGGAACCCCATCATGACACATGTCAATCCAGCCGCCCCAGGTACGGACAATCTTCGCATCTGAAAGAAGTGGAATATAACTCATAATTGCACGGCAGCCTGCGGAAACAGTAAGCGACGACGTTTTTAATTCGGTAAGCGGCATGTCAATTTCTTCCTCCAATCCGCTGTCTGAACCAAAGACAAAGGAACCATGCTTACTCTGATGCCCATAAAAGTCACCATCTGCACAGCCAAGCATAATATCAAACATCTTTGGCTGCATTTCTGTAACAAGCGCCTCCTCAAAATACGTCGAAAGCGGCACATCAATTCCAACAGTTCTGGCAAGATACCGGCTCTCATATCCGGCTGCTACAATTACGGTCTCTGCCTCAAACACTTCACCGGTCTCTAAGATTACCCTGCGCAGCTTCCCTTTATAAAGACCGAGGGATGCCACCTTTGCCTCTGTAAAAAAACGGACTCCCATTTCCACTGCTCTCTTATAATAAGCAAGTGTTGTAAGCATCGGATTTGCATGACCATCTGTTGGACACCAGCTCGCTCCAATTACTTCATCAGACAGATATGGACAGATTTCCTTTACGGTTTTTGCGTCCACCATATTCATATCAAGCCCTAATTCCCTTGATCTTTTTGCAAGGTTTTCCAGCTTGTTTAAATGCGCCTCCGTTTTTCCCATACGGAGATTCCCCTTCTGGTAATATTCGACGTCCACCCCAAGCTCTTCGGAAAGTGTCGGCCACATATTGTTTACCGCATACATCGCATACGGAAGCTCCCTCATATCCCTTCCGGACTGCCTAACACCGCCTCCGTTTCTGGAAGAGCCTCCATGTCCGATACTCTTGTCAGCTTCTAGTACAACAACGTCCTTTACTCCTTTTTTGGCAAGATAATATGCCGTTGCGCAGCCATTTACCCCGCCTCCGATAATGATTACATCTGCTGTCATTTTACTCATGGGAAACACCTCCGTCCTCTGCCATAATTTTCATCTCTGTCGGCCGCATCGGTGCCCTTGACGTTGCAGGCTCCACCTCTGCCGGAGAGACCTTAAGCTCTCTTGCTACGATTCCTTTTACAAGCTTTCCACAGGTCTGCCCCTGGCAGAGCCCCATACCGGAACGTAAAAACCGCCGGATTTCCTCCATCGTGAACATTCCTGCATGAACCGCCTGCCGAATCTCACCCTTTGTAACTTCCTCACAGCGGCAGATTAAAAGATCGTCATCCGGTGCCGGTGTAAATGGACCAATCTCGTTTAACTTTTCCTGTATATCCTTCATCCGTATCTCCTCCTATGCTCTCTTATAGAATCTGGCCTTCATTGTCATATCCGATGGCACTTTGATCGTAAGCAGATTCGTATGGTCAAATGCTTTTGCGCTGCGGACATTTACCACCTCTGCCTCACAAACCATTTTTCCATCCCTGCCAAGCGCAATTCCCTTTTCCCCAGCTTCCGGGAGAGGAAGAAATTCATACGGAAGCGTTACCGTTCCATAACCGTCTCCGGTATCCTCATCTACAAGGAAAATCGCCTGGCCGGAGCAGGAAGCCACACACATACCGCAGCCGATACATTTCACATCATTTTTTACAACCGGGAGGGATGTAATATTTTCTCCAATGCTGATACAGCCCTTTGCACAGGCATCCTGACATGGATTACATGGAATATTCTGTGTACATTCCATGACCGGATGAATCCCAACCGTATGCGTTACTCCCGGATAACGCTGGATCTCATTCTCTGCAACATATCCCTTTTCCAGAAGATTTATGGAAACGTCAATTCCCTCCTCTGTCTTTGTCACAAGCTTTCCACGGTTCTTTGGTGCAAACATCCCCTGGCGCAGACTTTCAAGCGCGTCATCCAATGACTGCTCCTTTTGCTTTAATCCATCCGCATCCAGATATCCGAGATAATGCGCAATCGCAGCACCTGCAATTCTTCCTTCGATCATTGCCGAGCTTGCTTCCTCAATCCCTGCTACATCCCCTGCTGCAAAGATTCCGGGTACCGAGGTTGCCCCATATGCATCACAGTCCGGGATATAACCGCCCGGTGTATCCCTCATCTTACAGCCTGCCTGCTTTAACAGCTGTGCCATCGGGGAAAGTCCGACTGCCACACATACCGTATCCACATCGAAATGCTTTTCGGTTCCCGGAATGAACTGAAAGCTCTGATCCACCTCAGCAATCGTAACGCCATCCACAGCCTCGCCGCCGGTAACCTCTACGATTGTGTTCGACAGATAAAATGGAACCCCGCATCTTGCAATTTTTGCTGCATGTACACCGTAGCCTCCGATTCTTGGTGCTGCATCCACAACTGCCACAACCTCACAGCCCGCCTGCAAAAGCTGATAGCTTACAACAAGTCCGACGTTTCCGGAACCGAGCATCAGTACCTTATTTCCCGGCTTGATGTGATGCAGGTTCATCATTGTCTGCGCTGCACCTGCTCCGATCACTCCCGGCGTTGTCCAGCCACGGAACGGAACCATATTTTCACTGGCTCCTGTTGCCACAAGAATACTGTCTCCCTTATAGTGGTGGATTTCTTCTCCGATCTTAACAGTGATCTCCTTCTCTGGATAAAGCCCCATGACAGCTGCATTTAATACGACCTTCACTCCCGCCTCGGATGCCTCTGCCAAAAGATCATCCCCGATCTGAAAGCCCCGGATCTTTGCCTTATGCTCCTTTGAACCGAAAAATTTGTGAATCTGCTTAAACAGCTGTCCTCCTGGTCTTGCATTCTCATCAAATACAATTGGTTTTAATCCGTTTTTTGCAGCCTCAATCGCTGCGGAAAGTCCTGCCGGTCCTGCACCGACTACAATCAGATCATATCGTTCCATCATGCTTCCTCCTTCCCTTTCTGCGCACCATACTGTGTATTTACAACCATGCCTTCCCTTAACGGGGTAATACAGGTGCGGATATTTGGCTTGCCATCAACCACCATGACACAGTCTGTACATCTTCCGATCGCACAGAACACGCCTCTTGGTTCATGCTTTTTCGCTGTGTATCGGTGCGTCATCACACCAGCGACCCGAAGTGCCGCTGCGATCGGCTCTCCTTCGATTCCCTGTAATGTCTGTCCGTCATATGTAAAATTCACAATTTTTCCTTCCGGGGTATCGCCCAGAATTGGATGTGTTTTAATTCGATCCATGTTATTTCCTCCTTTTTGTGCAATTGAAAAGGCAAAGACACTTTTGAAAGCGCCCTTGCCTTGCTGTTATCCTTATGCTAAACTCTAGTGTAATACTAGAGTCAATATGTTTTTTAAAATTTTATGGAGGGATACGCATGGGAACTGAA
>CAKRLN010000190.1 GCA_934359535.1 uncultured Lachnospiraceae bacterium | reverse complement strand
GGTATCAAATGCCAATATCGGAGAAAAGGTAACCGTTATGGGCTGGGTACAGAAGAGAAGAAATTTAGGAAGTCTGATCTTTGTGGACTTAAGAGATAGAAGCGGTATTTTACAGCTTGTGTTCGATGAGGACAGCATCGGAACCGAGGGCTTTGAGAAGGCAGGCAATTTAAGAAGTGAGTTCGTAATTGCGGTAGAGGGAACCGTCCAGAAGCGTTCCGCAGCAGTAAACGAAAGCTTAAAGACTGGAGATATTGAGGTGATTGCGACAAGTCTCCGCATTTTATCTGAGGCACAGACACCGCCATTCCAGATTGAGGAAAACAGTCAGACAAAGGATGAGATCCGCTTAAAATACCGTTATCTGGATTTGAGAAGACCGGATATCCAGCGCAATTTAATGCTCCGCAGCAAGGTATTATACCTGATGAGAGATTTCATGGCAAAGGAAGGCTTTTTAGAGATCGAGACTCCGATCCTGTGCAGATCTACCCCGGAGGGCGCAAGAGATTACCTTGTACCAAGCCGTGTACATCCGGGTAATTTCTATGCCCTGCCACAGTCTCCACAGCTTTTCAAGCAGCTTTTAATGGCATCTGGCTATGACCGTTATTTCCAGATTGCGCGCTGCTTCCGTGACGAGGATCTGCGTGCAGACCGTCAGCCGGAATTTACACAGGCAGATATGGAGTTATCCTTTGTGGATATGGAGGATGTACTCGATGTCAATGAAAGACTGCTCAAATACATCTTTAAAGAAGCAATTGATGTTGACGTACAGCTTCCGCTTCCAAGAATGCCATGGCAAGAGGCGATGGACCGCTTTGGTTCGGACAAGCCGGATACCCGTTTTGGCATGGAATTAAAAGATGTTTCCGAGGTCGTAAAGGGCTGTGGATTCTCCGTATTTACCGGAGCACTTGAAAATGGCGGTTCTGTCCGTGGTATCAATGCCGAGGGACAGGGGGCAATGCCGCGTAAGAAGATCGATAAGTTAGTAGAGTTTGCAAAAGGCTATGGTGCAAAGGGGCTTGCATATCTTTGCATCAATGAGGATGGCACCTACAAATCTTCCTTTGCAAAATTCATGACAGAAGAAGAGCTTGCTGCACTTGTAAAGGCAATGGACGGAAAACCGGGCGATCTGCTTTTATTTGCGGCAGATAAGAATAAGATTGTATGGAATGTCCTTGGCGCACTTCGTCTGAAATTAGGCGAGGAGCTTGGTCTTATGGATCCGGATCAGTACAACTTCTTATGGGTAACAGAATTTCCATTACTGGAGTGGTCGGACGAGGAGAACCGCTATATGGCAATGCATCATCCGTTTACAATGCCGATGGAAGAGGATTGGAAGAATATTGATACCGATCCGGGCTCTGTGCGTGCGATCGCATACGACATTGTATTAAATGGTACCGAGCTTGGCGGCGGTTCCGTGCGTATCCATCAGGATGATATCCAGGAGAAAATGTTTGAGGTGCTTGGTATCAGCAAGGAACGAGCACAGGAAAAATTCGGTTATCTGTTAGATGCATTTTCTTACGGAGTACCACCTCATGCGGGACTTGCATATGGTGTTGACCGTCTGGTCATGCACATGGTACATGCAGACAGCATCCGCGACGTTATTGCATTCCCGAAGGTAAAGGATGCTTCGGACCTTATGACAGAGACTCCAAATGTTGTAGATGAAGAGCAGTTAGAGGAGCTTGGAATCGCGATCAAAAATAGCGAAGAGTAATTATAAATGGAAAAGCCTATAAAATTATGGAACCGGAACAGGAAGAAAAAGGAGAAGGAGTCTGAGACGATCGGCGGCATGCTACGCCGGAAGCACCGAAGAAAGTATCTGCTTCTGGCAGGCTGCAATCTTGTCATTATCGGTCTTCTCCTATGGCAGCTTGTTACCACGCGCATGCGTATGGATCAGCTCGATAACCAGCTTACCTACCTGATGGATACAAATAGTACGATTCAGGGGGAGGTAAGCAGTCTTCAGAGTAACATCCAGTCAACGCTTGATGAGGAAGCGAGTATTATTTCGGATTATTCGATTGAGACGACAAATGTGGATTTCGCCTTTGGAACGTATGATGTGACGGTACATGTCAGACCAAAGGAATATACAGATAACACACAGGCGGTCGTGTATTTTGGAACGAATGAATACTGGCTTCAGATGGCGGATAATGAATTCACCGGAAGCATGACATTAAACCTTTCCGATTCTTATGATGGCAATGTCAGCTTTTTATTTATCAATGGTGAGAAGAAGTCCACCGAAGTGCTTAAGGATTATGAGGACTATTCCCATGTATTTGACAAGGTGCTTTACGGCAATCTTGGCAAGTTCCCATCCTATAAAGATGGAAAGCTTAAGCTTGAAGGAGATACACAGTTCTATCTAAATGGAAATGATACGTTTTCCTTCAAAAATTGTGATCTTGTCGTAACTGCGGGAACCGAGGAAATCTACCGTGGAAATATGCTGACAGGCGAGGTGGTTTCTAAGAAAAACACAGATACGGACAATGCTTCGGATTCTGGTCCGGATGCGGGAACAAATCCAGATCTGGATACTGGTAATTCCGATAACAGTAATCCGGTCAGTGATCTTTCAAATGCGATCAATCAGATGATTGAACCGGATACGGAGACTTCTGCAATGATTGGGGAGGAGGTTCCGGTAACAGAGCAGGAAGGAACCTTTAGCGTATCGGACGTTCTTGAAGTGGCACAGGATACAAAGGTTACGATCCGGTTAGAAGCCGGGTCAGAGGATGGATTTGTATTCGATTATGTGATTTTTGAGGGAAGGACTGCGCTTCCGGATGAAGAAAAACCGGATGTACATGTGGATGGATGGCAGAAGGCAGAGGATTATCTGCCGTATGTCTACACGGTGCAGGATACAAAGGGTGGAACACGCACCTTTGAATAAAAATGAAAAAAGGGAATCCGGACTATGTGCCGGATTCCTTTTTTGATACTGGAAGCGTAAAAATAAATTCCGTTCCAACTCCTTCGGTGCTGATGCAATTGATATGTTCGCCATGTGCCTGAATAATTTCTTTTACAATGGCAAGCCCAAGACCAGTTCCTTTTTTGTCCTTTCCGCGGGAGAGATCGGTTTTATAAAAGCGTTCCCAGATCTTTTTAATGCTGTCCGATGGAATACCGATTCCATAGTCCTTAACCGATACAAAAACCTTTTCGTTTTTCAGATTCGTCTCAATGTGGATCTGAGAATCATTGTGGCTGAACTTGATCGCATTATCAATGAGGTTGTATACAACCTGCTGGAGCTTTGTCATATCAGCGGTTACGAACAGCTTTTGGCCAGTCAGGATAACTTCAAAGGTAATGCCTTTTTTATGGCAGGTGCCCTCGAAGGTCAAAAGCGTCATCCGGATCATTTGATTGATGTCAAAATCGCTGATATCAAGCATCATGCCATGACGGCCAAACTGATTCAGATCAAGCAGGCTTTTCGTCAGTTTATTTAACCGTTCTGTTTCAAACAGGATGATATTTAAATATTTTTCCTGCATTTCTACCGGGATCGTGCCGTCTAACATTGCTTCGATATAGCCTTTGATCGAGGTAAGCGGGGAGCGGAAGTCGTGGGAGACATTCGATACAAATTTGCGCTGATCCTCTTCGAGCGTATTTAACTCGGTTGCCATATAGTTTAAGGTGTTGGCGAGATAGCCGACCTCGTCATTACTGTGGACGTCGATCTTCTGGGTAAAATCCCCCCGGGCATAGCTTTTTGCCACAGTTGTGATCTGGCGGAGCGGAATATAAAAGGTGCAGCCGAACAATATAAGAAAGAACAATCCGCACAGATAGATGACACCGACTGTGTAAAAGGAGATGTTCATAAAACCATTGGCAGTATTTGTAATCTGCGAAAGCGGTTTGTGCAAAAGGACATAGCCGCGTACCTTGTAGCCGATCGTAATCGGGGAAAAGACGCTTAGTACATCATGGCTGTAGGAATCGTAGAAGGTTCCGGTGCAGTAGTATTGGTTTCCGAAATCGGAGATATTGAACTTCTGGATTTTTACATAATCCTGCTTGAGTGCCTTTTGGCATACGGTGCTGTCGCTTGTATCAAGCAGCATATTTCCATGGGTATCGACAAGCCAGATATCCGAGGAAAGATAGTGGGCGAGTGATTTTAACTGAAGCTCAAGATCATCTAAGGAGATTGCATCCTTATAATAGGTTGTGGCGTAATCCGATGCAATCAGTGTGGATTCACGGTATAAAGACTGTGCTTCCACAGATTGTAAATGTGCGGCTGTAAGCTTCTGTGTAAAGGTGCTTAAAATACAAAATGCGGCTGCTCCGAAAATCAGATAGCCGCAGAGTAGTTTGATAAAAAGTGTGCGTTTCATTTGTTTCCCCAGATTCTGTTACTTCACTTCAAATTTATATCCAATTCCCCATACGGTAGAAATGCGCCATGCTTCGTGGTCTTTGATCTTCTCACGGAGCCGTTTGACATGTACATCCACAGTGCGGGTATCTCCGATATATTCATAACCCCAGATGTGGTCAAGCAGCTGCTCGCGTGTGAAAACCTGGTTCGGGGATGCGGCAAGGAAGTAGAG
>CAKRLN010000189.1 GCA_934359535.1 uncultured Lachnospiraceae bacterium | reverse complement strand
AGCGATAGACGGGGCTCGAACCCGCGGTCTCGACCTTGGCAAGGTCGCGCGTTACCAACTACGCCACTATCGCACATGCTTGTTGTGTACTGCGTTCTCAACAGTACTTGCTTATAATAGCAAAGGAATTGTGCATTGTCAATATATTTTTTGAAAAAAATTAAAAATAAAAGTAATTACAAAATATACAATTGTGAAAAAATTGACAGGGTTGATAGAAAAATATCAACCCTGTCTTTCTTTTAACTATTCTTGCAAATCGGTGAAAGCTCCCATAAAATAAGGGTAAGAGAAGCTATTGATGTAAAATCTCAATAAATATTAGATTAAATTACGTCAAGTAATAACACTTATTACACAAAGAGAAAATTGGGAGGAGATACATATGAGCAGACTGGAAATTCCGACACCGGGACAGGCCCAGCTGGTGATCGAGGGATTATATAAGGATCTGGAAAGAAGAATTGAGTCGAGTCCACCGGGACTGTGTCCGGTTGATCTGACAAGGGCATTTTTAGAGCTGTGCCATGCACAGACCTGTGGCAAATGTGTGCCATGCAGGGTAGGACTCTGGCAGTTAAAGAATATGCTGACGGATGTTATGAATGGGGAGGCGCAGATGGAGACGCTTGATGAGATCCGGGAGCTTGCAGTATCGATTATGGATTCTGCAGACTGTGCAATTGGATCAGAGGCCGCAGGAATGGTTTACCGCAGTGTAATTGGCTGCCGGGAGGATTATGAGGAGCATATCAGGCAGGGGAGATGTACCTGCCAGTCCAAGCAGCCAGTTCCATGTGTGGCGCTTTGTCCGGCACATGTAGATATTCCGGGGTATGTTGCCCTTGTAGGGGAAAAACGCTATGCAGATGCGATCCGCCTGATCCGGAAGGACAATCCGTTTCCGACAACGTGTGGATTTATCTGCGAGCATCCGTGTGAGGCAAGATGCCGTAGAAATATCGTAGATGATGCAGTTAATATCCGCGGATTAAAGCGTGTAGCGGCAGATTATGCAGGAGAAGTCGAGCCTCCGGCATGTGCTCCGTCCACAGGAAAACGCGTCGCAATTGTCGGAGGCGGACCGGGTGGATTGTCCGCAGCCTATTATTTGCAACTGATGGGACATCAGGTAACCGTATTTGAGATGCTTCCAGAGCTTGGCGGCATGCTGCGCTATGGTATTCCGAATTACCGGCTGCCGAAGGAACGGCTTGACGATGATATTAATGCTATTTTGAAAACAGGTGTCGAGGTGAAATACGGACTTCGCATTGGAACCGATATGACAATCCAGAGTCTCCGCGAGGAATATGACGCTGTTCTTATCACGATCGGGGCAAGCACAGATAAAAAGCTTGGAATCGAGGGCGAGCAGTCAAAGGGTGTGCTTTCAGCGGTACAGTTTCTGCGTGATGTCGGAAAAGGAATTGGCCCGGATCTGACAGGTCAGGAGGTTGCAGTTGTCGGCGGTGGAAACGTGTCGATGGATGCAGTCCGCACAGCGAGACGTCTTGGGGCAAAGAAGGTTACAATTCTTTACAGACGCCGTGTAGCTGATATGACAGCACTTCCGGCAGAGATTGAGGGTGCGCTTGCTGAGGGGATTGAGATTCAGACCCTGAAGGCTCCAGCCAGAATCATAGCAGATGAAAATGGACAGGTAACAGGCATTACGGTAACACCGCAGATGATCAGCCAGATTAAAGATGGCCGTGCAAGTGTAAAGCCGACCGGTGAGGAGGATATGTTAATTCCGTGCCAGACACTTATTGTAGCAATTGGCCAGGATATTGAATCGGAGCATTTTGCCAAGGCCGGTGTTCCGGTTAAAAGGGGGAAGATCCTTACGGAAAAATATGGCGGCTTTGACAATATCCCGGGTGTTTTCGCAGGTGGCGACTGTGCTTCCGGGCCGGCTTCGGTAATTAAAGCGATCGCTGCCGCCAAGGTCGTTGCTGCCAATATTGATGAATATCTGGGCTTCCGGCATACGATTTCCTGTGATGTGGAGATTCCGGAGGCAAGACTCGATGACCGGCCGCCGTGTGGAAGAGTCAACCTGACAGAGCGGGAGGCAGGAGAGAGAGTCTGTGATTTTGAAGGCGTGGAGTACTGCATGACAGAAGCAGAAGCGAAGCAGGAGGCAAGCCGTTGTCTTCGCTGTGATCATTTCGGATATGGAATTTTCAGGGGAGGACGTGAGAGAATATGGTAAATTTTACAATTGACGGGAAAAAAATGTCGGTGCCGGAGGGCATGACGATCATGGAAGCAGCGCGTCTTGGGAGCATTCCAATTCCAAAGCTCTGTTATCTGAAGGGGTTAAATGAGATCGGGGCATGCAGGGTATGCGTGGTTGAGCTGGAAGGAATGGATAAGTTAATCACCTCCTGCAACAATGTGGTCAAGGAGGGTATGGTGATCCATACCAACAGTCCGAAGGTGCGTGCAGACCGGAGAAGAACGGTACAGCTGATTCTGTCACAGCATGACTGCCGCTGTGCGGTCTGTGCAAGAAGTGGAAACTGTGCATTGCAGAAGGCAGCCAACGAACTGAATATTATAGACATTCCTTATAAGGAAAGACTGGAGCAGATGCCATGGAATAAAGATTATCCCCTGATACGGGATTCCTCAAAATGTATCAAATGCATGCGCTGCATCCAGGTATGTGATAAGGTGCAGTCCATGCATGTCTGGGATGTGGCAGGAACCGGCTCCCGGACAACAGTAGGAGTTGCTGGAAACCGGAAGATCGAAGAGGCAGACTGCACACTTTGCGGACAGTGCATTACCCATTGTCCGGTCGGGGCACTCAGAGAACGCGATGATACAGAAAAGGTATGGGATGCAATTGCCGATGAGAAAAAAATCGTTGTTGCACAGATTGCACCGGCTGTCCGTGCAGCATGGGGAGAAAGCCTTGGACTGTCACGCGAGGAGGCTTCCGTTGGAAAAATCGCAGATGCGTTAAAGCGCATGGGTGTGGATTATGTGTTTGATACTTCATTTTCTGCGGATCTTACGATTATGGAGGAGGGAAATGAATTCCTTTCCCGTTTTACCAAGGGGGAGACAAAGTTCCGTCCGATGTTTACCTCCTGCTGTCCGGGCTGGATCCGCTTTGTAAAAACACAGTTTCCATATTTTCTGCCGCAGCTGTCAACTGCGAAATCACCACAGCAGATGTTTGGTGCAGTCATGAAGACCTATTTTGCAAAATCAATCGGTGCCTCACCGGAGGACATCTATACACTTTCTATTATGCCGTGTACCGCTAAGAAAGCGGAGGCACAGATGGAGCTTTATTATAAGGAATATGCAGGAAAAGAAATCGATGTGGTGCTTACAACAAGGGAGCTTGACCGCATGATACGCTCTGCCCATATCAAGCCGCAGACATTAGAGGATATTCCGTTTGACCCGCTTATGCGTGAGGGTACCGGAGCCGGAGTGATCTTCGGAACGACTGGTGGTGTTATGGAGGCTGCACTTCGTTCCGCGCATTATCTTGTAACTGGAAAAAATGCGGATGCGGATGCATTCCGGATTGTGCGTGCGAATGAAAATTCCACAGACGGACTTGTGGAGGCAGAAATTACACTTGGAGAGCAGATCGTCCGGGCAGCCGTAGTAAGCGGACTGGGTAATACAAGAAGGCTTTTGGAACGCATTGAGCGTGGAGAGGTGCAGTATGATTTCGTAGAAGTCATGGCATGTCCGGGTGGCTGTGCCGGAGGCGGTGGACAGCCGATTCATGATGGCGGGGAGCTTGCAAAGGAACGGGGAAACAGACTCTATTTTCTGGACAAAAATGCGACACTTCGTTTTTCACATGAGAATCCGGATGTACAGAAGCTGTACGGAGAATTTTTAGAGCAGCCATTGTCAGCAAAGGCACACAGGCTGTTACATACGGAGCATAAAAGATAAATACAGTATAAAAAGCCGCTTCTGCCTGGCAGAAGCGGTTGTTTATTTACGGTCAATTCCAAGTACGCGGCGGATCACATCCCGGATATTGGGATCCTGGTCACGATACACATCGATCAGCTCCTGCTCTTCCTGTGAGAGCGGGACATCTTTCGATTCCTGATCACGGAATGCCCTAAGGACATCCTTAATCTGATAGATTTCACAGAGAATGATAAATTTATCGGAGGAAGGATGCGCCTGATTGCTTTCCCAGCCATAGATTGTCTTTTCTGAGACATTCATATTGTAGCGTTCCTGAAAAAGTACAGAGACCTCGTTTACGGTCATGTTGCACCGTTTGCGGTATTCTTTTAAGACTTCTCCGATTTTGTCATTTCTCATGCTGATCCTCCGTTTGTGATATGTAAATTGCTGCTTTCCCGATGTAGTGTGGGTCACTAAGGGATACATCGAATTGCATGCAGGCATCGATGCTGCTTTTTGATCCTTTAATCATCATATTATCCCGAAAAATGGACGTCAACGAATTTTGGATTATAGAGAAAAAGAAGAAAATTATTCTTAAAATACAAGAAAATCTAAAGAAAAAAGGCATTCATCCGATAAAGAATATATCAAACTTCATCAGGAGGATGGAGAAAGGAGATGCTGTTATGCGTATAGATGCATATAATCAGATCGCGCAGATCTA
>CAKRLN010000188.1 GCA_934359535.1 uncultured Lachnospiraceae bacterium | reverse complement strand
AACCAGTAAGATTCTGTCTGCAAAAATGCAGCCAGACTGTCAGCCATGTTGGTAGAAACGTTTCCAACAGATTTTTCCTTCTTCCTTTGCATACTAGTATTATTTTACCATGTTCTTCCATGATTTGACAGCGGAAATAGTCGACAAATTTTGCATAACCATGTTAAAATGTATTACAGTTCCCCCGTCAATCATAGAAAAAGCACCAAACCTGCGCTTTTTCTATGACGCGCGCGAACAATAACTAAATGAGGTATTTATGAGTATATTAAATGTAGAACACTTAAACCACGGTTTTGGTGACCGTGCAATTTTAAAGGACGTAAGCTTCCGGCTTTTAAAAGGGGAGCATGTCGGCTTTATCGGGGCAAACGGAGAGGGAAAATCCACCTTTATGAATCTTATCACTGGCAAACTCCAGCCAGACGAGGGCAGGATCGAATGGGCAAAAAATATCCGTATCGGCTATCTTGACCAGCATACTGTTCTTGAAAAAGGACAGACAATCGGGGATGTACTGCGGGATGCCTTCCGTTTTCTTTTTGACCTTGAGACGCGGATGAATGCGTTATGCAATAACATGGGAGATGCCACCCCAGAGGAGCTTGATGCGATGATGGCAGAGCTTGGTGAGATCCAGGATACCTTAGATTCCCATGATTTTTACATGATTGACAGCAAGGTAGATGAGGTTGCACGGGCACTCGGGCTTTTAGACCTTGGGCTTGACCGCGATGTGACCGAGCTTTCCGGAGGACAGCGTACCAAGGTGCTGCTTGCAAAGCTTCTTCTTGCCAAGCCAGACATCCTGCTTCTCGACGAGCCAACCAACTATCTGGATGAGTCGCATATCGAATGGCTGAAGCGCTATCTGAATGATTATGAAAATGCATTTCTTCTGATCTCACATGACATTCCATTTTTAAACAGTGTCATCAATCTGATCTATCACATCGATAACGGCGAGCTGAACCGCTATGTTGGTAACTACGATGACTACATGCGTGTCTATGAGATGAAAAAGGCGCAGCTTGAAGCCGCCTACAAAAAACAGCAGCAGGAAATCGATGACCTGAAGGATTTCGTTGCGCGCAATAAAGCGCGTGTAGCAACAAGAAATATGGCAATGTCCCGCCAGAAGAAGCTCGACAAAATGGATCTCATTGAGCTTGCACAGGAAAAGCCAAAACCGGAATTTCATTTCCGTGAGGCACGCACTGCTGGTAAATATATTTTCGAGACAAAGGAGCTTGTAATCGGCTACGAAAAACCGCTCTCCCGTCCATTAAATCTTACAATGGAGCGCGGTCAGAAAATCGTATTAACCGGTGCCAACGGAATTGGAAAGACCACCCTGTTAAAAAGCATTATGGGCTATATCAAGCCCTACTCCGGAAGCTCGATACTTGGCGATTATCTGTATCCGGGCTATTTTGAGCAGGAGAAAAAATACGAATCGAACATTACCTGCATTGATGAGCTGTGGGAGGAATTCCCTTCAATGAGCCAGTATGAGGTGCGCTCTGCCCTCGCCAAATGCGGACTTATGACCAAGCATATTGAAAGTCTGATGAAGGTCTTAAGTGGAGGGGAACAGGCCAAGGTACGTCTCTGCAAGCTTATGAACCACGATACGAACCTGCTGCTTCTCGATGAGCCAACCAACCACCTGGATGTCGATGCCAAGGATGAATTAAAGCGTGCCTTACAGACATATAACGGCAGCATTCTGTTTGTCTGCCACGAGCCGGAATTCTATCAGGATATCGCAACCGATGTCTGGAACTGCGAGGATTGGACATTAAAGGTACTATAAGCATTTTCATAAAAAAAGCGGAAACCAGAGTTTATTTTCTGGTTTCCGCTTTTTTACTCAAGCAGATTGTTCATGCTCTTTAATGCAATAACAAGTGTTGAAGTGTTATGTAACAGTGCTGAGGTTGTCGGAGGAATGATTCCTGCCACGCCAAGCACAATCAGCATCGTATTAAATCCAACGATGGCCTGATAATTCTTATGAATCCGTTTTACCAGATTATCACTTAACAGCTTTAAGGTTACGATCTGATACAGATCATCCACTCCAACGGTAATGTCTGCGATCTCGCGCGCGATCTCTGCGCCGTCACTGATCGCAATTCCGACATCTGCCGCAGAAAGTGCCGGAGAATCATTGATTCCGTCACCAATCATAATAACCTTACGACCGGCCTGCTTCTCCATCTCCACATAATGGGCCTTATCTTCCGGAAGCACCTCAGAATAATACTCATCGACTCCGACCTTCTTTGCAATCGCTCTTGCCGTTCTCTCACTGTCTCCGGTCATCATGACAACCTTCGACAAGCCGGCTCTCTTTAAGGATGTTATAACCGCAGAGGCCTCCTCGCGAAGCGGATCTTCAATGCAGATTACTGCGGCAAGTACTCCGTCTATGGCAAGATACAGATGGGAGTATTCCTTTGGAAGTCCATGGAACAGCTCCCTTTTTTCCTCCGGAACTACACATTGTTCATCCTCGAAAACAAAATGATAGCTTCCGATCACGACACGCTTGTCTTCAATGGTAGATGCAATTCCATGTGCAACGATATATTCTACCTTCGAGTGCATCTCATCATGTTCAATACTCTTTCTTCTTGCTGCATCTACAACGGCCTTTGCCATGGAATGTGGAAAATGCTCCTCTAAGCAGGCTGCAACACGAAGAAGCTCCTCCTCAGAATCCCCGTTAAAGGATACCACCTGTGCAACGGTAGGCTCTGCCTTTGTGAGTGTACCCGTCTTATCAAAGACAATCGTATCTGCCTCTGCAATGGCTTCAAGGAATTTTCCCCCTTTTACTGTCAGGTTATACAGACTTGCTTCACGGATTGCAGATAACACTGCGATCGGCATAGCAAGCTTTAATGCACAGCTGAAATCCACCATAAGGATTGAGAGTGCCTTTGTTGTATTCCTTGTAAGAAGCCAGGTCAATGCGGTTGCACCAAGGCTGTACGGTGCCAGCCGGTCTGCAAGATGCTCGGCCTTACTTTCCATAGAGGATTTCAGCTTCTCCGTCTCCTCGATCATGGTTACAATCTTCTCAAAACGGCTAGAGCCTCCGACTTCTTTTACGAGGATCGTAAGCTCACCCTCTTCAACAACAGCCCCTGCATAAGCTGTGCTGCCATCTGTTTTTCTGACCGGTACTGATTCTCCAGTTAAGGATGCCTGGTTGACCATTCCTTCCCCGGCGCATACAGTGCCATCAAATGGAATGACATTGCCCATATGGACAACAACCTGATCCCCCGGTTTTACCTCGGATGCCGGAATCAGAACCTCCTGTCCATCACAGATTACCCATACCTTACTTACATTAAGGGAAAGTGTTCTTGCCAGATCGTCAACGGACTTTTTGTGTGTCCAGTCCTCTAAAATCTCACCAATTCCAAGCATAAACATAATGGAGCCTGCTGTGTTGATATCACCTCTTAACATGGAAACACCAATTGCAGTCGCATCCAGTACCTCAACCTCAATTTTGCCTTTTCTTAAGCTGTTTATACCTTTTAAGATATAACGCAGCGCATGGAAGGTGCTGTAGCAGAGGCGCAGCGGATACGGTAAGATCCAGCGTCTTGCATAGTGAAATACTACCTTGCCGATCAGCTTTTCCTGATACTCGTTATCCATTGCACGGCCACTGTTTTCGATCAGACCCGTTGGAACTGCGACCTTTTCATAGCGGAAGCAGCGAAGCTTCTGAATGATCACATCACGCGCTCCAATATATTCAATCACCGCATCCCCGGTTCTGTCATATACTTTGCAGAACGTGACCTCCTTCTGGCTGTGAAGGAAATACAAAAGCGTATCTGCCTGCTCATAAGTCATGCGCTTTTGTACTGCGTGGATACGCATTCTTCCTTTGCGTTCATGTTCAATTCTAAACTTCATTTGTTCTCACATTCCTTTCAGAAGCGGCTTCCTACGCCTCTGCTGTCTCTGCTTCTACGGTCTCTGCTTCCGCATTTTCAGCTTCTTCACATGTCTCCTCTGCTTCTACATCATCAAACTCAGCAGCTTCTGCCTGCGCAGCTCTCTCCTCATTGATTTCCTTTGCATCAGCAAGAATATCTCCTGCATTCTCCTGAACGGTTGTTACAGTCTTCATAACGCAATCCTTTGCACGAAGTACCGCTGCGGTACAGTTTGTATATACCTTCTTCGCATCATCACTTGCAAGAATCTTGATTCCTGCTGTTCCGAATAAGGTTCCTCCTGCAAATAATGCTGCTTTTTTCCAATCGATCATGATTTGTTCCTCCTTTGAATTTTGTTCATAAATTTAATTTTTATTATTATACTTCATAATGTATGAAATTTTAAGTATTTTAAGAGCCCTTATTGAGAAATTTTCTCAATAAGGGCTCTTGTTTTCAAGAAAAAACACAGTTATTTTAAGCTCACCTTCCTGCTTTTTCGGTTTTCTTTTACTTTGTCCAATACATAACTTAAAAAGCCAAAGAGCCGTTATCCCTTCCGCTCTTTTTCTTTATGAATAACTATCCTCTACCGGCATGATGCTTTTCCTTTTCTGAATACATACGGCTGTCTGCTATCTTTAACATACGCTCAACCGTATCCCCATCCGAC
>CAKRLN010000187.1 GCA_934359535.1 uncultured Lachnospiraceae bacterium | reverse complement strand
TCACGAAGCAGGCGATCAAAGCGACAAGGGCAGTCTACGAGGATATGGGACTTACACTTACACTCCGTTCCATTGGGGCAGAGCATAAGGAAGAGCTTCCGGCGATGGCAAAAAAGGCAGTGGAGGAGTTCGGTCTGGATGACGCAGGGAGCCTGTCACTGACCATTTCCGATGTTACACAGATTTACGAAAGCTGCTATTGACAGATCAGAATGGAATAGAAAGCAAAAACAGTCAAGGGAGACAAGGAAAAGCCTTTGACTGTTTTTTTATACAACATAAGGAGGTAACGATTATGAAAAAGATAGAGGTAGTAACAAGACCGGAGAAGTTAGTTGGATTAAAGGAGGTCTTAGCATCCCACAACTGTATGGGAATGACGGTATACAGTGTTATGGGATGCGGGCGGCAGAAGGGATATCTTCCGGAAATGAACTTTACCGGAGATGATATCAATCTTTTGCCAAAGATTATGGCATTTGTTGTTGTTGAGGATGAGGTTGTTGAGGACATTCTGGCAGATATTACAGCAACGATTGGAACCGGCAAAAATGGTGATGGAAAGATTTTTGTAACGGATGTGCTTGAGGCAGTACGTGTTCGTACCAATGAGCGTAATTCGGACGCAATAGGATAGAAGATTGGAGGCACACGGTTATGAGTAAAACAATTGTTTCGATCATGAATGTTGAAAAAATGTACGGAGAAAACCATGTTGTAAAAAACATGAACATGAATATTGCAGAGGGAGAATTTCTGACACTGCTTGGTCCGTCCGGCTGTGGCAAGACAACAACACTCCGTATGATTTCCGGCTTTGAAATGCCGACAGCAGGTGCGATCAAAGTTCAGGGAGAGAGTGTTGAGAAAAAGGAGCCATATCAGAGAGATGTCAATACGGTGTTCCAGAATTATGCATTATTTCCGAATATGAATGTCTATGATAACGTTGCCTATGGACTTAAGGTAAAAAAGGTTCCAAAAGCAGAGATTCATGAGCGGGTGACAGAGGCTTTAAAAATGGTACAGCTGGAAGGGTTCGGAAAGCGCAGGATTACACAGATGTCCGGTGGACAGAAGCAGAGGGTTGCAATCGCAAGGGCAATTATTAACAGACCGAAGGTTCTGCTTTTGGATGAGCCGCTTGGGGCGCTGGACTTAAAACTCCGCAAGCAGATGCAGATTGAACTGAAGCGCCTTCAGAAAAAGCTGGGAATTACCTTTATCTATGTTACTCATGACCAGGAAGAGGCGCTTACAATGTCGGACCGCATTGCAATTATCAATGAAGGACGCATTGAACAGATCGATACGCCGGTTGAAATTTATGAGCATCCAAAAACAAAATTTGTTGCAAACTTTATCGGAGAGACCAATCTTTTAGATGCTGTTGTCTTAGAGGAAAAGGGAGATACCGCAGTGATTGGAACCGAGGTTGGAAAGGCGATGGTTTCGATTGATCCGAAGGAGAAGCTTGCAGTCAATGACGGACTTGCAGTATCAATCCGGCCGGAGCATATGAAGTTTTCCAGATCTCCGGTGGAAGGCTTTTCGATCAAAGGAATTGTAAAGGAAAATATTTTTGTCGGAAATCTGATTAAAATGATGATCAATTTAAACGATGGAACAGAAATCCGGGTAAACCGTTTTGACGCAGCAGATCTGGCGCAGCCGGGGGAGCTTGTCTATCTGTACTGGGAGCTTCCAAAGGGAGTCGTGATTAAGGAAAAAGAACTGATCCATACAGATTCTGTAAAAGATATTGAGGGAGGTGATCCGGATGAAGAAGAGTGAAAAAACAAAAAGAGCACGGATTACAAGCTTTCTGATGCAGGCACCGCTTGCAGTCTGGATGATCGCATTTGTGCTTGCACCGTTTGCACTGCTTGCATTTATGAGTTTTATGACAAAGGGACCGCTTGGAATTATCCAGTATAAGCCAACGCTTGCCAATTATAAGGAGATGTTTAATCCGGTTTATGCAACCGTTATCAAACAATCGCTTATTGTTGCGGTATGGACAACGGTTCTTACGGTGCTAATGGGATATCCGCTTGCGAGCTTTATTGCAAAGGTAAAGGCGAAAACATCCTCTTTGCTTACGGTTCTTCTCATGCTGCCGCTCTGGGTCAGCGGCCTGGTTGTATTATACAGCTTTGTTATTCTTTTAAACAGCAGCGGTGTGATCAACAGCTTTCTTATGAACCTTCATCTGATTAAGAAGCCGCTTGAGCTTTTATATAATAATTTTGCAATTATCGTTGGTATGATCTATATGTTTCTGCCATTTGCGGTGCTTCCAATGTATTCTTCGATTGAGAAGCTTGATCCGGGACTCATCGAGGCTTCCAAGGATCTTGGCGCAGGACCGGTAAAAACGTTTTTTAAAGTAACACTTCCGCTGACTTCACCTGGAATTTTTGCAGCGGTCATCCTTACCTTTATTCCATGTATTGGTTATTATATGGTAACGGATATGTTAGGAGGCGGAACAAGCCTGATGATCGGTAACCTGATTTATCGTCAGTTTACAGTATCGAGAGACTGGCCGTTTGGTGCAGCACTTTCTATGGTACTGGCACTTATTATTTTCCTTATGGTATTTATTTACACCAAGCTTGGTGGAGATTTAGATGATTTAGGAGCATAAGCCTATGAAAAAGAAAACGTTAGTAAATCGAATCCATAAAATCTATGTTATTCTGTTATTTTTGTTCTTTTATGCACCGGTTGCGGTCATGGTTGTATTTTCCTTTAATACAAGCAAGGCAAATGTTGTATGGCAGGGCTTTACAACAAAATGGTATACAAAGCTTATGGGAGACAGTGAGCTTTGGAGCATTTTTGGTACAACGATTCTGATTGCAGTATTAACAACTATTTTTGCGACACTGATCGGAACGATGGGAGCGATCGGGTATAAAAAATCCAAGAGCAGATTTGCAAAGCTGATCACAAATTCCGTATATTTTCCAATTGTTATTCCGGAGATTGTGCTTGCAGTTGCGATGTTTATGATCTTTAATACAACGGGTATTTCCCTTGGAGTACCGGTTATCGTAATCGGTAATACAACAATCTGTCTGCCGTATGTATACATAACGGTAAAATCCAGACTCGTCGGCATGGATCCTTCTATTGAGGAGGCATCCTTAGACCTTGGTGCGGATCGTATTTATACCCTTTTCCATGTAACAATTCCGCAGATTATGCCAGGTATTATCTCCGGAGCATTTATGGCATTTTCCCTTTCGCTGGATGAGCTGATTGTTACATCCTTCCTTGCGGATGCCGGAACGACAACACTTCCGATGAAGGTTTATTCCATGATGAAAAAGGGAGTATCACCAGAGATCAATGCGTTGACCACGATTATTTTCGCGGTAAGTATTCTTGGAGTTCTGCTGTATCTGATCCTGGATGCAGTGAAATTACAAAAAGAAGCAAAAGCAAAGCATAAGCTGGTAGATTTATAGAACGACAAAAAAGACAAAAAGATAAAAAAATAAAAATCAATAGGAAACAGGAGGAAACCGTTTATGAAAAAGAGAGTTATTTCGTGCCTGATGGCAGTAATTTTAATAACCGGAGGTATGACTGGCTGTGGAAGCAGCTCCGGTGATGGAACAGAAAGTGCATCGTCTGGTGGCGGAACACTGAATGTTTTAACATGGGAGGGAGATGTGGCGGATGACCAGATCGCCGGCTTTGAAAAGGAATACGGGGTGAAGGTCAATGTCACCTATGTTGAAGATACGAATACGATCCTTGCCAAGATGCTTCAGGGAAGCAGTGAATATGATGTTATTGATATGGAAAGCGCTTACATGAAGTCCTTTGTGGATGCAAAGCTTCTGGCACCGCTTGATTACGATACGATTGAAAATCGTGACAATATCGAACCAACTTATCTGGAAAAGGGACCGATCGGTGACGAAGATATGAAATATTGTCTTCCGATCAGTGGCCCATTGTATACCGGAATTGTTGTAAATAAAGAAACCTGTCCGATTGAAATCACATCAATGAAGGATCTTGCAGATCCGGCACTGGAGGGGCAGCTCTGGTGTACGAATGCAACAATTTCACTTTACGCAGGTGCATTAAAGGCACTTGGATACTCACCAAACAGCTCAGATGAGGATGAATTAAATGAAGCGCAGGAGCTTTTACAGAAGATCAAACCGAATGTAAAGGCCTTTGGGGCAAGCTCCATTTCTCCGATGGAAACAGGAGACTGCTCGGTCGCATATACCTATGATTATAATATGCTTATGAGCGATGACAAAGCAAACTGGGATAAATTTGAGATCATTCCGGATAGTACACTGGGCTATACACAGTATTGGACGGTTGCAGCATCCTCAAAGAAACAGAAGCTCGCAAATGAGTTTATCAATTATGCATATACACCGGAGTCCGCAGCAGCGATTGCCAATGAATGGGGCGGGGTTCCAGCGGTAAAACAGGAGTTAATCAAGGATCAGGTAGACAGTGATTATTTTGATAATCCAATCATGCAGCAGTTTGCTGATATGTGGTCGGATCATGAGGATCTTACAGCAAGTGATGAGCAGACAGCCGCTATGGATACGTTATATAACGAGCTTATGAGTGGACAGTAAACAAAAGAAAATCGCAGAT
>CAKRLN010000186.1 GCA_934359535.1 uncultured Lachnospiraceae bacterium | reverse complement strand
ATGCTGGGGGTTCGAATTGCAAAACGGCAAATCGAGCCTCAAAAGCCCGCAAACCCTTGCGGCGCAAGGCTTTGCTCCTGCATCTTTTTTGTCAACACACTCCAAAATCCCTCTGAAATCGTGGATTTCAGAGGGATTTTTCTTATTCTTTGTCTATTGCGGCGCAAGTGGTGAGCTTGTCATTCTCAATATATTTTTCGTCAAGTTTAGACTCGTTGTTGTAATTTTTGCCGTATTGTACTATAATAAATGCGGTAATATCGGGGAAGGAGCATGGTATGAAAGAAAACAAATACCTAAAATGGTTGCTGATTATTCAATCTTTTTTACCTCTCTTTTTGCTTATACTAATTAGATGTTTTTGCTTGAACAATTTTAAACTGGTTTCTCAGTTTTTTATAAGGCTATTTCAAAAAGATTTTGGAGTTATCTTAATAGCTTTAAACCACCCCGATTTGTTTTCGGTAATCTTGCTGTGTCTAAGCGTTATCATGCTTATTATCGGCATAATGATTTACATTCTATTTAACAAAATTCAAAAATTTGGGTTTTGTGAAGAGCATGAGAATATAGCTGTAGATGCTGATGTGACCGAGAACAGTGTTGCTTTTTTTGTAACATATATCACACCTTTAGTTTTGGACGATATAGGAAAGAAAAGAGGTTTTCTTAGTTTCGCAGCGATTTCTATAATGCTCATATTACTTATGCGAAACACTAATTTATATTATCAAAATCCTTTTCTAACAATTCTGGGATATAAAAGTTTTAACTTTCACTTTCCGAGCGATGAAAATAGCGTATACATTGGAATAACAAGAGGAGACTTCGACGCCGAAAAAATCATCAAACGAAAGCGAATCTCAGATAATGTCTATTTAGTATATAACAAGAATTAGGTGGTGAAAACGAATGTCGACAACTCTTCAGACCAATGAATTAACTTTGCGGACATCCATTATCCAGAAGATTAATCTGATTTTCAATGATGAAGAATATACCTTTGAAGCTTTTATCTTGATGAAAGGTAATCATATTCTAAAGAAATTTGTCCTTTATGAGGGAGTACCTCAAAGGAGAAATGATACATCTGTGAATTTTAAGAAAAAACTCCAACTGTCTATCGCTGAATCAATTAGGCGTAAATTTGCAGATGAGTCCGCTGAGTATGACCATGTCGACAATATTGCTAATAATCAAAACAAGTTCTATGTTATCCCTCAAACAACTGATTATTCACCTTTTGCTGCAGTCTGTACAACGATTCAAACCTATGATAGCTATCGAGTTACTGACCGCGAAAATGCTGAAGGTATTTTTTTCCGCTATCAACGCGGAGAACAGATAATTTGGGCTTACCAGTATTTTTGGCCTAATGCCATCCCCAACAGGAAGGGGTTAGCATTTCATGTCATTCCTCAAGATGATGTCTTTACAGAATTAAAAAAGCCTATTTTAGCAATTAGTCAAAAGGTTGATTTGCTGATTATTGACAACAATATCATCACAAATGACATTAATCTTCTCCAAACGCACTACGATTTCGAACATTATATTCGAGTTTCGGCGCGAAGTGTTGCGTCTGAAATTACAACACTTAGTTTAGTTTCAAACATGGATAAAGTGGCAGACTATATTTCGCGAAGCAAGCTGACTTATGCAAAAAAGATGTTACGCATTAAAAATTCCAAAGTGCTTACTAAAAGCAAGGAGGAATTATATCTTAAAATTACAACGCTTCCCCGATGGAGCGGAAAATTTGACTTGGATGAGGAAACCCATACTATCGTATTGAGAAATTACGGTCAGGTGGAAAACCTCATTGATTTGCTGGACGAGCGGTATACCAGGTCTGATGTAACCGATGAAGAATACGATACCAGTGCCAAAAAGTGGGTTGAACCTGCTTCTCAGTAACCTTGTTTGCTTAGGTCAAAATTATATCAAATTTGATATAACATTTTTGTATTAATCTGAAGATATCGAGTCAAAACTACCATCTCAACAACAGCAAACACCGGCATGGGGTGGATTCTTAATGCCCTATGTCGGTGTTTTCTTTACTTTTTGCACTTCTTCCCCCGCCCATCACCTTCGTCCAGATTTATCAACCGCTTTGAATCCACAATCTTTGCCTTCAGCTTCTCCTCGCACTCCTCGCAGGTATGTGCGTAGGCATCGTGGGCGTGTTTCTTGCCGTCGAGCCATTTGGAGGAATAGCGTCCCTCAAAGAGATGTTCGTTGATTTCAGTGACGTAGCTGGTGCCGGACTTGCGCTTCGGCCCACGTAGGGCTTGGAGTCGGTCATCCTCGGCTTTTCCGCCATGGCCGGGTCAGTTTCCTGCCCCGGTTGTGAAGCGTCCTCCTGCGGCGCTGCTTTGCCGGTGCAATGGTTGATGTTGGCAGTGATGGTGCGTTGCATGTCATCGGTAATGTGAGTGTAGACATCCAGCGCGATGAGGCAATCTTCCTTCACTGGGGACGAGAGAGTCCACATTCTTCTCTCTTATACTTCAACAGCACTTCCACCATGGTGGGCAGCAGGATGATTTTGCGGATGGAGTTCTCCGTCTCGAGCACGCTGGTTACATGACGAGAATGTAGTTAAGAGGCTGAAAATAGAAGAGAGCATTACTTCTATCTTAAAGTGCTTTAGTTGGATGGTAGTATCACATTTATCTTAGGACTACCAGTTCACCGCTATGGCAGTATAGCAAATCATATTAGGAGGGATATATCATCTATGGGCCCAGGAAAAGCGTTCGAATTATTTGTTAAGCGTATCCTTATTCATATTGGATTTTCCGAAGTAGTATCTGACGATTTGTATATCTATGATGGGGCTCCCGGTCAAATGATTCAGGGACTGGGTGAGGCCCATAATGCAGATGTATTACTGGAGCCGCCAGTCCAAACCCCCTTCTATTCAAAGACAAGACTTCTTATCGAGTGCAAAGATTATAGGAAAAAGATTAGCCTTAATGTAGTAAGGAGTGCTCTCGGTTTGCGAGAAGATATCAACAATTTCAATATTGTCGATATGGCCGAATTGGCAACTCGCCGCCGCCAAAATCGTCGAGCAAATCCACCGGTTTTTGATAGATATTCCTACCAAGTCGCAATTGCGGCGTTAGCCGGATTTACGACGCAAGCGCAAGAGTTTGCTGCTACATATCGAATTCCCCTGATTGAATTCAACAAACTTCCGTTTTGGAGCGCTTTTTGTCAGGCAATCGGATATGATAATTTTAATTTCAATTCCAGAAGAGTTAATTTTGATATGATTGATACTGAAAATCAGTTACTTGAATTAGCAGATAGAATCGGTCAGCGTATGGCGGTGGCAATTACAAATTCCGGGCAAATGCTATTTTTGTACCATGTAACAGATGGACGCATCAATTTTAACGAATACTATTCGTTACATTGGGTGGATCCCCAAAAGCCTTGGATTTTAAGGTCTGGCCACGAAGAATATCTATTTCAGTTACCAGAAAGCATACTAAAAGAATGGTTAAATAAATCGACAGATGAGCTTGAAATGAAACGTGAGGCTATTAACTGTAAAGCCAATTTGCTTTCCAACATGGTAGTTTATTATACCGAGCATGGTCAACCAGTAATTAAGATGATATCTATTGATCGTTTCCAGTTGGAAGACGCGATCAAACGTCTAAGGTAAAAGCTCAGATTTTATATCGAATTATCCCCGACATAGGTACCAATGAATTGACACCCATGTCGGGGATAAGTTTACTTTCCAACCCGCTTGCCCTTCTTCTCCTCGGGCGGTCGCCCATCTCCCTCGCCCAAATCCTTCAGCTGCTTCGCTTCCGCAATCTCGGCTTTCATCTGCACGATCAGCACCTTCAGCTTCTCCTCGCACTCCTCGCGGGTGTGGGCATAGACATTGCGGGCGTGCTTTTTGCCGTCGGGCCATTTGGGCGAGTAGCGACCTTCAAACAGATGGTCGTTGATCTCGGAGACGCAGCCGGTACCGGATCTGCGCTTGCGGCCCACGTAGGGCTTGAAGTCGGTCATTCTCGGCTTTTCCGCCTGGACCGGGGCGGTTTCCTGCCCTGGCTCCGAAGCGTCCTCCTGCGGCGCTGCTTTGCCTATGCCACGGTCGATGTTGGCGGCGGCTGTGAGCCGCATATCGTCGGTGATGTGAGTATAGATGTCCAGCGTGGTGGCCGCCGACACATGGCCCAGCATAGCGGAGAGTGTTTTCACATCCATGCCGTTTTCCAGCGCCAGCGTTGCAAAGGTATGGCGCAGGTCATGGAAGCGAACATGCTTGCACCCTGCGTGTTCCAAGATGAGCTGCAGTCTGCGGCGCACTACGCCGGGGGTGATGGGGCAGTCCTCCTTCACCGGGGACGGGAACATCCAGCGAGAGTCCACCGTCTTTTTGTACTCCTGTAGCACTGCCACCACGGCGGGCGGTAGGACGATCTTGCGGACGGAGTTCTTCGTCTTGGGGGTGCTGAGCTGAAGCTGCCCCCGCACATCGTAGACCTGTTTGTTCACATTCAGCACACCGGTTTTGAAGTTCAGATCGTCCCATTGCAGCGCCATGAGCTCGCCACGGCGCAGGCCGGTGGCTAAGTCCAGAAGGAACACTTCGTAGTAGCCCTCAAACTT
>CAKRLN010000185.1 GCA_934359535.1 uncultured Lachnospiraceae bacterium | reverse complement strand
GGCGAGGTGGCTCAACTGGCTAGAGCGTCCGGTTCATACCCGGGAGGTTGAGAGTTCGAGTCTCTCCCTCGCTACTAAGTTTTGACCTGTGGTTTCTGCCACAGGTCTTTTTGCGTCTGAATCATATTTCTGTGTGTTGGAATATGATTCGGATGCAGAAGTAAATTTTGTGAAAAATAAAAAGACGATACCACCAGGGATACCGCCTTTTTTGTTATGGCTGTGTTTACAGCCGTTTTGGGGAAATATAATTAATGTAGTGTATTTATGCAAATCGTATGATATTGCTCAGGGCAATTAGCAATTAGCAGCCACCGAAGCATCTGCGGATGATTGCCAGAATGTTGCAATTGTTAAAGTTGAAACACATTGTCGTATCCTCCTTTGTTTTTATTTGTCTTAGCTAAGGACAAATGAATTGTAACAATTCTGTAACAATTACACAATAGGAGATCACTGGAAATGATAAAGTTCTGTGGGAACCATAAATCATTTCTGCTTTGGTCGGGCAGACAGCGGGATCTGTGTCAGTAAAATGGCACAAAAGACAAGCATGCAGCCGAAAAGCTCTTTCCCGGATAAGACCTCCTTTAGAATGAGCCAGCCGGAGAGTGCGGCGATGACGGATTCTAAGCTCATAATCAGGGAGGCTACGGCAGGCTGTACATATTTCTGACCGATTACCTGTAAGGTGTAGGCAGCTCCACAGGAGAACGCTCCGGCATAGAAGATTGGAAATGCCGCATCTTTCATGGCAGAAAGGGATGGCTCTTCGAACAGGAGCATGCAGATCAGAGACAGAATTCCGGTTACGAGAAATTCGAGCATGGAGAGCATCAGTCCATCAACCTTCGGGGAAAAATGGTCAACTGCCATGATCTGAAGTGCAAAGAAGAACGCACAAAACAGCAGATACCAGTCACCGGACGTTGGAACAAAGCCCTCATCCTTCATGCAAAGCAGGTAAAGTCCAAAAAGGGCAAGGACAACACCCACCCAGGTCTGTGCAGAAGCCTTCCGCTTTAAGAAAAGTCCGAGGATTGGAACGAACACGATATAGAGGGTTGTGATAAAAGCAGATTTTCCAACGGTAGAATGGCCGATGCCAAGCTGCTGCAGGTTTGATGCAATGCAAAGAAAGATTCCACAGGCCAGTCCGCCAGAGAGCAGGGTGAGACGGTCTTTTTTGCCAGATGGAAGAAGCTGCCCTTTGTTCCGGATTGCAATAAACGGAAGCAAAACAGCAGCACCAATCAGGCTGCGGATGCCGTTAAAGGTAAAAGCCCCAATATGATCCATGCCGACACTCTGCGCAACAAAGGCAGTGCCCCAGATCGTTGCGGTAATAAGAAGAATCAGAATTCCCTTTGTTTGATTTTGTTTTTTCATAAGTAATACTCCTTGTTATGATTTCCGGTACTGCGTTTTAGGCACGCGGATACTGTTCCTATTATAACAGAAAATACAGCAGAAAAACGTTAAAAAAATAACGAGAAATGTTTTCGATAAAAAACACGGGATTTCATTGTAATTCGGAAAAAAGGGGTATAAAATGACATCTAGGTGGAAAATAAAATTTATAGTTAAAGGAGATACAAAACATGTTTGGTTTTGGTCAGTTAATCGACATTTTAAAGAAAGATCCAAAGAAGATCGTATTTACAGAAGGAAATGATCCTCGTATTTTAGAGGCAGCTTCCCGTCTTTTAGCAAGTAACTTCCTGCATCCAATTCTTGTTGGTAATGAGGAAGAAATCTATGAGGTGGCAAGTGAGAGCGGATTTAACATCCGTGGCGCACAGATTATCGATCCAAAGAGCTATGACCGTATGGATGAGATGATCAGTCTGTTCTGCGAATTAAGAAAGAGCAAAGGTGTTACACCGGAGCAGGCAAGAGGAGTTCTTTCCCAGGCGAATTATTTTGGTACCATGCTTGTAAAAATGGGGGTTGCAGATGCACTTTTAGGTGGAGCTACCTATTCAACAGCAGATACGGTAAGACCGGCATTACAGTTAATTAAGACAAAGCCAGGCAACACAATCGTTTCTTCCTGCTTCATTCTGGTTCGTCCTTCCGCAACCGGTGAGAATGAAGTACTTGCGATGTCTGATTGTGCAATCAACATTCACCCGACAGAGGATGAGCTCGTTGAGATCGCAGGCGAGTCCGCAGAGTGTGCAAAAATTTTCGGTGTTGATCCGAAGGTCGCATTTTTAAGCTACTCAACACTTGGCTCCGGAAAGGGCGAGGATGTTGATAAGATGCGTAATGCAGCAGCAAAAGCAAAGGCAAAATATCCAGAGCTTCCAATCGAAGGAGAGATCCAGTTCGATGCAGCAGTAGCTCCACGTGTTGCACGTACAAAATGTCCGGAATCAACCGTTGCAGGACATGCAAATACATTTATCTTCCCGGATATCAATGCGGGTAACATCGGTTACAAGATCGCACAGCGTCTTGGTAACTTTGATGCATACGGACCAATCTTACTTGGACTGAATGCACCAATTAATGATTTATCCCGTGGATGCAATGCTTCTGAGGTTTACTCAATGGCAATCATTACCGCAGCGTTAGCATAAGAGGCGAAGTGATAGAATAATGGAAGAGAGCTGTCATGGCAGAAGCACAGATGCTTTTGCCTGACAGCTCCTTTTGTACGTTTAAGGGGAGAAAAATGAAGCAGAACACAACACTTACAGAAGGATCGATTCCAAAGAAAATTATTGCGTTTGCAATCCCGCTTTTTCTTGGAAATCTGTTCCAGCAGCTTTACAATATGGCAGATTCGCTGATTGTTGGTAATTATCTTGGGAGCAGTGCGCTTGCAGCAGTGACATCGACCGGGAGTCTGATTTTTCTTCTGGTAGGCTTTTTTAATGGAACAGCGATGGGCGCAGGCGTGGTCATTTCCCGCTATTTTGGTGCAAAGGACTATGAAAAGGTCAAAAAAGCCGTACATACAGATATTGCATTTGGAATTGCAGCAGGAATTGTCATGATGATTCTGGGAGTACTGTTTACACCGCAGATTCTTATATGGATGAAGACCCCGGACGAGGTGCTTGCACAAGCAGTTGGATATTTGAGAATTTATTTCCTTGGCTCGCTTGCAGTTGTATTATATAATGTCTGTATGGGGATACTGCAGGCGGTTGGCGATAGCAGACATCCACTCTATTATCTGATCTTTTCATCTGTCGTGAATGTCCTGTTAGATCTTTTGTTTAATGGAATATTCCGTCTTGGAGTGGAGTATGCAGCACTTGCCACGATTATTTCGCAGATGCTCAGTGTGGTATTATGTATGAGAAGACTGATGAAGGCACAGGATGTATATCAGGTGAAGCTTCGGGAAATCCGGTTTGATATGCCACTCCTTCGGCAGATTGTCGCAATCGGGCTTCCGTCCGGAATGCAGAATTCCATCATTTCCATTGCGAATATTGTCGTACAGTCGAATATTAATGCATTTGGAAAGATGGCAATGGCAGGCTGCGGTTCGTATTCAAAAATCGAGGGGTTCGGATTTATGCCGATCACCTGCTTTGCAATGGCAATGACGACCTTTATCGGGCAGAATTTAGGAGCCAGGGAATACGACCGTGCAAAAAAGGGTGCGGTGTTTGGAATTTTATGCTCGACGGTGACAGCAGAGCTGATTGGAATTGCAATTTATCTGTTTATCCCGGAACTTGTCGGTTTGTTTGATACAGAAGCAGAGGTGATTTCATATGGTTCGCTTCAGGCGCATACGGTTGCACTTTTTTATTTCCTCCTTGCGTTTTCGCATACGGTTGCGGGAATCATGCGGGGCGCTGGCAAATCGACCGTGCCGCTTATTGTGATGTTAATCTGCTGGTGCCTGATCCGGATTACGTATATTACGGTAATTGTCCGGTTTATTCCAAAAATCGTCATGGTATTCTGGGCATATCCATTTACATGGACACTGAGCTCCATTCTGTTTTTGGTATATCTGGTAAAAGCAGACTGGATCCATAATTTTGAAAGACAGGAGAAAAACAATGCGCGTAGGAATGGGATATGATGTACACAAATTAGTGGAAGGAAGAGATCTGATTTTAGGCGGTGTGAAAATTCCGCATACACTTGGACTTTTGGGACATTCGGATGCGGATGTGCTGCTGCATGCAATCATGGATGCCCTTCTTGGAGCAGCGGCACTTGGAGACATTGGAAAGCATTTTCCGGATAGCGATCCGAAATATAAGGGGATTTCAAGCCTAAAGCTTCTTTCTCATGTGGGAGAACTGATTGCACAAAAGGGCTATGCAATTGAAAACATTGATGCAACGGTCATTGCACAAAAGCCAAAGCTCCGGCTGTATATCGATGAGATGGAGAAAAATATTGCAAAAACACTTGGTATTTCCGAGGATCAGGTCAACGTCAAGGCAACCACAGAGGAGGGCCTGGGCTTTACCGGAAATGAGACTGGGATCTCGTCCCAGGCAATTGCAGGCCTGATCGGACTCTATGAGAGCAGCGTACCGGTTGGCGCAGAAGGCTGTGGCGGCTGCGGGGGCTGCGGCAGGTAATTTCCTAGACACCCATGACATCCGGCGTGCGGATTACGATGATGTCATTTTGTTTTAAAAGGGTATCCTTCTGGGGCAGAATGGACAGATCCTCACGCAGA
>CAKRLN010000184.1 GCA_934359535.1 uncultured Lachnospiraceae bacterium | reverse complement strand
ATCATAAAACGGTATTATGAAAATCAGCCCAATGAACTTGAAATCCTTCATGGCATTGACTTAAAGATCTATGAAGGGGAATTCGTGGCGATCGTCGGAGAATCCGGTTCGGGAAAAAGTACACTTATGAATATGATTGGAGCCTTAGATCGTCCGACCGAGGGAAGCTATTTTTTAGACGGTGAGGATGTTTCCGAGTTAAGTGATGAGAGACTCAGTGAGATCCGTAACCAGAAGATCGGGTTTGTGTTCCAGAACTTCTGTCTGATCCCGCGAACCTCGGCGGTGCGCAATGTTGAGGTTCCGATGATGTATGCGGGAATATCAAGAAAAGAGAGAAGGGAGCGCGCACTTGCGCTTTTAGAAATGGTTGGAATGAAGGAACGTGCCGGACATAAGCCGAATGAGCTTTCCGGTGGACAGAACCAAAGAGTTGCGATTGCAAGGGCAATGACAAACGATCCGTCCTTAATCCTTGCAGATGAGCCGACCGGTGCCCTGGATTCCAAAACCGGGCATCTTGTCATGGACATTTTCCATAAGCTCCATAAGGAACAGCATAAGACCATTGTGCTTATTACGCACAGCCAGGAGCTTGCAAAGGAAACAGAACGTATTATTACAATCAGCGATGGAACTATTATTTCAGATACAGGAGGTGAGATGGCATGAACCTGATGGAATGTATCAGGCTTGCGCTTGAGAGCATCAAATCCAACAAGCTGCGTTCCGTGCTTACCATGCTTGGTATTATTATTGGAATCAGCTCGGTTATCACGATTACAACGATTGGGAATTCCTTACAGAAGACGATTGCATCAACGATGAGCTCACTCGGTGGAACAAACCTGATCACGGCATATATAAATGCCGTGATGCCGGATGATGACAACGGAGAGTGGAATTATCCGGAGATGGAAGCAGATGATTTTTTAACCTATGATGATCTTGTGGAATATCAGGAGGCGTTTGGAGATCAGGTAGATACCGTCGTTGCAACACAGGAGCTTGGAAACGGAACCGTAAATGCCGATGGTGATACGGTAAATGTACAGGTTACCGGAACAACACCGGGATCGCTTACAGCAAGTAAGCTTACCTTGCTGGAAGGGCGCGACATTTCAAGGAAAGACAATCAGATGGAAAAAGCGACGGCCCTTGTCTCGGATCTGTTTGTAAAATATGCCTGTGATGGGAAGTCCCCGATCGGGAAACAGATCGAGGTATCGTTACAGGACGGCTCAGTTTTAAAGCTTTATGTTGTTGGTGTCTATCAATATGATAAGGTTAAAATGGGCAATACCGGGAGCAAAACACCGGAAAAGGAGATTGCAACACCAATCTATACGTCTTATACGTATGCAACAGCCCAGTTTGATAATGCGTATGCAATGGGAATCCAGTATTTTAACATCATAGCAGGTGCAGATGCCGATCCGGCACAGCTTGCAAGTGATACCTCACAGTATTTCTATGAGCACAAATACAAGGATGACGGTAAATGGGAGTTAGAATGTTATGATCTTGCATCAGAGCTTGGGGTGATCAATAACGTGCTTCAGGTTATCACGATCGCAATTTCTGTCATCGCTGCAATTTCCCTTGTCGTTGGTGGTGTCGGCGTTATGAACATCATGCTTGTTAGCGTTGTGGAACGGACAAGAGAGATTGGTATCAGAAAGGCTCTTGGTGCAAAAAACGGCGGTATCCACTTGCAGTTTTTGACGGAATCTGTAGTCATCTGTCTGATTGGTGGAATCATTGGAATCCTGCTTGGAATCTTTAACGGCTTCGTGCTCTCAAAGGTTGCAGTTGTCCTGATTGATCAGTTTGCATCAGACATTGGATCGATGCTGACCGTAAGCGTCAGCCCGTCCGTGACCGCAATCTTAGTCTCTGTCATCTTCTCCATGTTAACTGGAATTATCTTTGGATCTTATCCGGCAAAGCGTGCGGCGAAGATGTCACCAATTGATGCATTAAGATACGAATAAGGAAAACAATTATGGATTAGCGGTCTTTCGTTAGAAGCTTCTTATAGCTGTTATCGATGCCGATTGCTCCAAGCGGTGCAGTAATGAGGATTGCAAGCACGGCAACGGATAAAATGATTTTTCCGCAGGAGAGTCCGGAAGCGAGCGGGACAGAGCCAATGGCAGCCTGGACCGTCGCTTTCGGCAGGTAGGCAATCACACAAAAGAGGCGTTCCTTTGTGCTTAATGTTGTCTTTATGGTGCAGATCAGGACACCGGCGGCACGCATAAGCAGGCAGCAGAGGATTAAAAATACAGCTGCAATGCCGGCATTTAATGTGTAGCGGATATCAACTGCGGCACCGACTAAGACAAAGAGGAGCACTTCAGCGGCAATCCATAATTTCCCGAATTTTTCCGAAAGCCTTTTGGAAACAAAGGCGGTGCTTTTTAATTTGATGACACATGCCATAGCGACTACAGCAAGCAGACCGGAGATGGAAAGCTTTCCCTGGAGCCAGCCTTCTATTGCAACAAGGAGAAACGAAAAACCAAGTATAATAATTATCTTCATGCTGTTACGGACACAGTGCTTATGGGCATAGGAGGTTTCAAAAAACAGATATAGTCCATAGCCGGTGAGTGCGCCAAGCAGGATGCCAAGCACGATGGATACCGGAATATTGATAAAATCTGTTACATTTGCGCTTCCACCCTGCGCCATTCCTAAAAAGGTTGTGAATAGAACAATTACAAAGATGTCATCACAGGAAGCACCAGCAAGGAGCATCTGGGGAATGGCTTTTTTGGTGCCGTATTTTTGTTCCATCAGACTTACCATGCGGGGAACAACAACGGCAGGGGAAACGGCTGCAAGGACAGCACCCATTACAGCTGCTTCCACATGCGTGACGCCAAGAAAGAACGGAGCGAAAAGGACATATCCGAGGAGCTCAAAAGAAGCTGGGACAAAGGACAGCAAAATGGCTGGCCGCCCGGCTTTTTTCAGATCATTTAAATCTAAGGATAAGCCGGCTTTTAGCAGGATGATAATGAGGGCCATTTTCCTAAGCTCGGATGAGATACCAAGGATGGAAGGATCAAGGAGATCCAGCACATAAGGTCCAAGGAGAATGCCGGTAACAAGCATTCCAATGATCCGTGGAAGCTTTAGCCTCTGGCAGATTGCACCAAGTGCAAGTCCGACAAGAAAAATAAGTGACAGTGATGTTAACATAACAAGTCCTCCTTTTTCAAAAACAAAGAATTCAGGTGTTTGCGGAACTCTCCCAAATTTACGATTACATGTACTTCCCGTGGGCTTTGCAAACACCAAAAAAGCTGATGCTCCTGCGACTAAGAATAATCGTAGAAGTCATCAGCTTTATCATTATAAGCAGTTTGGGTTGCCCGTGGGAGAACTTCATTCCCTGTTCTATAAAATACGGTATTTTTTTATGAATGTCAACTAGAACTTGTTTCATATTTCGTTTTATAGTACGATAAAAGTTACAGTTCACACGCGCCATTCGCAAAACGCACGTTCCGTGCTTTTCCGCTGCTACGCAGCTATTTTTGCTCATAAAAAGGCGCTCCCTTCGTCAAACCATAGAAGCCAGCCTCCTTATGCAAGCATAAAGGCTGCTTCTATGATTGACGAATGAACTGTAACTACGATAAAATAGAAAAACAGGTAGAAAAGAATGCAGATTACAGAAATAAATGATTTCCAGGCACCGGAGCTGGATGCCTATGCCAGATGCTCTGAATTGCAGCTTCTTCGGGCAAATGAGCCAAAGCCGGGGTTTTTTATCGCGGAAAGTCCAAAGGTTATTGCAAGGGCAATTGCGGCAGGCTATGAGCCGGTGTCTGCTTTAATTGAAAAAAGACAGCTTGCAATGCAATCGGATGAGGTACACCAGGTGCTTAAACAGCTTTCCGGCATTCCGGTCTATACCGCAGAATCCGAAGTATTGACAAGGCTGACTGGTTTTCAGCTGACAAGAGGAATGCTTTGTCTGATGAAGCGGAAAGTGCTTCCGGAGCTTCCAGCGCTTTTAAGCGGTGCCCGCAGAATCGTCCTGCTCGAAAATGTTGTAAATCCAACGAATATAGGCGCGATTTTCCGATCCGCAGCAGCACTTGGAATGGATGCAGTCATTCTTACCGGAGGCTCTAGTGATCCATTGTACCGGAGGGCAGCAAGAGTCAGCATGGGAACGGTGTTTCAGGTACCGTGGACGATGCTTTCAAAGAAGAGCTGTGTGTGGCCCAAGCAGGCATTTGACCTTTTAAAGAAAGAGGGCTTTCGGACCGCTGCAATGGCATTAAAGGAGGATACACTTGGAATTGATGATCCGGAGCTTCGTGCGGAGAAAAAGCTTGCCATGATTCTTGGAACCGAGGGGGAAGGGCTTATGGAAGAAACAATTCGTGCCTGTGATTATACCGTAAAGATTCCGATGATGCATGGTGTGGATTCCTTAAATGTTGCAGCAGCGAGTGCGGTTGCCTTCTGGGAGTTGTCGAAATGAAAGCAATCGAGATTTATGCAATGACCCACAAGAAATTTGATGTGCCGCCAGATCCGATGTATGTGCCGCTACAGGTGGGAAGTGCCGTGCATGAGCATCTTGGCTATCTTACCGATGATACCGGGGATCATATTTCCGCGTTAAACTGTTATTACAGTGAGC
>CAKRLN010000183.1 GCA_934359535.1 uncultured Lachnospiraceae bacterium | reverse complement strand
TTCGGTCTTTCCGGAACAGGTAAGACAACACTTTCCACAGATCCGAAGCGTCTCTTAATCGGTGATGATGAGCACGGCTGGGATGACAACGGTGTATTCAACTTTGAAGGCGGCTGCTATGCAAAGGTTATCAACCTTGACAAAGATTCTGAGCCGGATATCTACAATGCAATCAAACGCAACGCTCTTTTAGAGAACGTTACACTTGATGCTGACGGCAAAATCGATTTTGCTGATAAGAGCGTAACCGAGAACACTCGTGTTTCTTACCCGATCGATCATATCCAGAATATTGTACGTCCAATTTCTTCTGCACCAGCAGCTAAGAATGTAATCTTCTTATCCGCAGACGCATTTGGAGTACTTCCTCCAGTATCAATTCTGACACCAGAGCAGACACAGTACTACTTCCTGTCAGGATTTACTGCAAAGCTTGCAGGAACAGAGCGTGGAATCACAGAGCCTACACCAACCTTCTCTGCATGCTTCGGACAGGCTTTCTTAGAGCTTCATCCTACAAAATACGCAGAAGAGCTTGTTAAGAAAATGGAAAAGAGCGGAGCAAAAGCTTACCTTGTTAATACCGGATGGAATGGTACCGGAAAACGTATCTCCATCAAAGATACCCGTGGTATCATCGATGCAATCTTAAACGGAGACATCAAGAATGCTCCTACTAAGAAGATCCCATACTTCAACTTTGAGGTTCCAACAGAGCTTCCAGGTGTTGATTCCGGAATCCTTGATCCTCGCGATACATACGCTGATGCTTCTGAATGGGAGACAAAGGCAAAGGATCTTGCAGACCGTTTCGTAAAGAACTTCGCAAAATACGAAGGAAACGAAGCTGGAAAAGCATTAGTTGCTGCAGGACCACAGGCTTAATTTTAAGCGTACATCAACCGGTTTCCCGGTTAAGAAAGGACAGTTCCAGATGGAGCTGTCCTCTTTTTGTATCTGTAACAGCTACAGTCCACTCGCGTCATTCGCCAAACAGCTACAGCTCACTCGCGTCATTCGCCAAACGGTTACAGTTCACTCTCGCAATTCGCCCTTTCTGTCTATTGTTTCATTTTCACAAAAACTTTATAATAAGATTAGAAGTTTTGGTCTGGGAACCAGAACACAGGGGAGCCGGGGAGAAGGTAACTGGAAGCAGTTACATAAGCTATTTATTATGGGAGGTACAAACGATGAAAAACACAGAAGCCATTTCAAAACTGAAATCCATAAATGGAATCAGCACAGATGAAATACTGTCGATTTTTGAAGCCGTATCAGAGGCATTTCCACTGATCGTGTCTGCCAATCTGACGAAAAATACCTATACCATGATCAAGGATGATGGCTTTCTTGCCAATGTATTTCCTTTAACCGGAAAATACGATGATCTCATTGACCATGGTGTAGAAAACATTCACCCGAATTATCAGAAAGCATTTCTTGATAATTTTTCCAGGGAACAGCTTTTACGACAGTTTGCGCAGGGCAAAAAGGAAGTCTACGTCAAGCTCTACCAGAAAGGACGCGGCGATCATTATCAGTGGGTTTCCACCCATGTAATCCGCGTGAAAGACCGCGACGGTGATATCTGCCAGATCTGCTTAAACCGGATCCTATCCGATATCTACACGGAAACGACAAACCGGCACTGCTGTGCTCCATATTAATCTGCACCTTTTATCAAAAAAGGACTGTCCCTGGAATCAGAAACGATCCGATTCCAAAACAGTCCTTTTCTTATTAATTGTCTGTTTTTCTTATTTAAAAAACCCCAAAAAGAGATCTATGCCTCCGTATCATCGCCTTCGTCACCCTTCTTCTGCACAATCGCTGCGACTGCACCTGAAACTGATGCTGCAACAACGATCACCGCAATAATGATGACTACAAGAATAAAAATGAAAAAACTAATCAAAAATGTTGAATCTGTCATGTCTGCCCTCCTATATAAATTCTGAAAATACCTTCTGCTGATACTGCTTTGCCTCGACGTACCAGCATTCATTATATCATGAAATATCCGATTTCACAATGTACCGTCGAAAAACGCTCTATCCGAAAAAAGAACCTGCTTTCGCAGATTCCTTTTTCGTCTTGTCTTGTTTTATTTTATTTTGTGTATTTTCTTCTTGCCATATACAGACATACGATTCCAATTCCTGCAATCATAAGGAAAATCGCTGCATTCATATTATCTCCGGTAGCTACATCCTTTGTATTGCTTACAGATGCAGTATTCACCTTTACAAATGCATAAGTACTGAAATGGTCTGTTGTAAATACAAGCTTTCCATTTTCAATTGCAGCTTTGCATTCTACAAGGCTGTCACCATCCACACGGAAAACTTTTACAGCCTCATTTTCTGCCAGTGTAAATGGTACATTCATTGTCACCTGAACCTTGCCATTTAACTGATGAAGTGTGGTCTGCCCATCCATCAGATCCAGTTCATAAACAGCTATCTCTTTTGCACCGGAAACCGATTTCTGTACCAGCTTATCCACACGATCGGTCACTTCTTTGTCGGTAACCTTTTTCGTAGAAAGCTTTACATTCTTTGGTAAAATTCCAGATACATCTTTTAATGTCACACTGCTGTCTGTTCCACTTATAACTACTGTGCCTGCGGAGAGCTTATCGGATGCAGCGCTTCCGTTGTTTCCACCATTGTTCTCATCTGAGCTGCTTCCGGTGTTTCCAGTGTCTCCTCCGTTGTTCTTATCTGAGCTGCTTCCGGTATTTCCAGTGTTTCCTCCGTTATTCTTATCGGAGCCGCTTCCGGTATTTCCAATGTTTCCTCCGTTGTTCTTATCGGAGCCGCTTCCGGTATTTCCAGTGTTTCCTCCATTGTTCTTATCGGAGCCGCTTCCAGTATTTCCAGTGTTATTGTTATCCTTATTGGAATCATCTTTGCCAGCGTCTCCTGGAGTTGCCGGTTCTTTGTCTGTGCTGTCTACATAATCGCCTGTTCTGCAAAGATATAAATCATCCCATGCGCCCCATGCTCCAGCTGCTGCTTTCGTAATAATTCCAAGCTCTACTTCTGTTTTATTATTCGGAATCTCAATTTTAGTAATGGCCGGGTTGGTCCAAACCTGCCATTTGCTGACAGATCCATCCGCAGTATAGGTCTTGTCACCAACTTTTACATAAATCTGGAACAATGCGTCATCGCCAGCGTCTCCACCCTGCACATAAGCACTAAAATCATATACTCCTGCATCCAATGTTAATGTCTGGGATACTATAAAATCAACTGCATCTGCATTCCAGAATTTTAAAGAATATTTTCCGGTACGTTTATTACTGTCTTCTGTTCTTCCAGCACCATCTCCGATAATTGTCCACATAGACATATCTTCATCTTCAAATCCCGGATTTGGTAAAATATTTGGATACTGAATGGTAAGCTGACATTTTACTTCTTGTTTTTTACCATCTGCTTCAACAGTTCCATCAATCTCATAGGCTCCGACACCGGCTTTTTTTGCAGCCTCCACCTGTGCCTCATCCCATACAACTGCTACCTCACGTGTTTTATTGTCGGTGTATACAGCATTCACAGTCTCCGGCATCTTCCACTCGGTATCTGCAAATACCGCATATTCAGTGTCTGCAACACAATCTAATTTTGCTTCTGCTGTTGTTCCTGTAAAGACATATTTGTATACATTAATAGACTCCAATGGATGACCGGAAACATCAAACATTGCCTGGTTATCCCATGAAGATCCTCCGTAATAAAGTCCTGCATTATCCGGATCATACTCTCCCGAATAGCTGGATGCCCAACCAGATCCATACGTTTCCCAGATTGCCTTATTCTGCTCCACAACATCTTCTTTTAAGTTTCCATCTTCATCATAAGCGTTATTTACCGGAATCCATGCTGGCTCCCAGTAGAACATGCCGATTCCTGCATCTCCAATATTTTTGACTGCTTTAATGACATCTGCAACCGCATTTGCCTGTCCCTGCACATTAACAGAATAATTATATTCCAGACCCGTTGCATCTTCTCTTACGTTATTGTCATGTCCATCTCCATCCTGCATTGTATAAGCATAGGAGGTTTCTGCAACCATAACCTTTTTATCATATTTCTCTGCAAGCTCCTGCAAAGTACTTGTCAGATTCTCCGTTGTTCCATGCCAGAACGGATAATAGGAGCTGGCAAATACATCATAATCTACGTCTGCATCCTCTAAAGCCTTGGCAACCCCGTCAAAATATCCTGGATCCTGGACATTTGTATAGTGGACTGCAACCAGAATATCTTTGTTATACTTCTCAGCTTCTGCACGTACTGCCGCACTTCCAGCATTGAATAATTGCCCCATTTTTGTCAGATCCAGATCGGAACCATTGTACTCTGGTTTTTCTCCGGCAAGACCATTATTCGTCTCATTTCCGACCTGAACCATTCCAACATCCACACCAGAAGAAAGCAGTGTTTCCATGCTCTCTGTTGTAAACTCGGATAATGCCTCCGTTTTCTCATCCAGAGTCATATTCTCCCATTCCTTTGGAGCTCCCTGCATGTTCGGATCAGCCCAGAAATCAGAATAGTGAAAATCCACTAATACCCTAAGCCCTGCATCTGTTGCAGCTTTTCCAATTGTCACAGCCTTCTCAATGTCATTGGCACCACCGCCGTAGCTGTTTCCATCTGCATCATATGGATC
>CAKRLN010000182.1 GCA_934359535.1 uncultured Lachnospiraceae bacterium | reverse complement strand
TTACCGGAGAGATGGCAGCATGCATCGAGAGAATCAATGCCTTCAGGGGAACTGTTATTTCGGTTGATATGCCATCTGGTGTAAGTGCAAAAAATGGATGTGTTATGGGGCGTGCCGTTCGGGCAGACCGGACGATAACCTTTTCCTTTGGAAAAGTGGGGCTGTTTTTATGGCCGGGATCTGACTATGCCGGGAAAATTTCAGTTGTTCCAATGGGAATTACAAATGCGAGCTGGCTGAAAGCAAAGCCATCATTATATTGCGTGGAAGAAACGGATCTTTCTCATCTTCCGGCAAGAAGCAGTCACTCCAATAAAGGAAGCTATGGAAAAATCTTAATCATCGCAGGAAGCCGCAATATGGCAGGTGCTGCATACTTTTCTGCAAAAGCAGCATATCGGATGGGCTGCGGTCTTGTGAAAATATATACTGCAGAATCGAACCGTGAAATTATCCAGTCACTTCTTCCAGAGGCAGTGCTTTCCACTTATGGAGAACAGGCAGATCAAAGCCAGATTGAAAAAGAGCTCTCATGGGCAGATGCGGTCTGCGTTGGACCAGGGCTTGGAACGAATAAATGTTCTGAGAAGATCTTAAAAACAGTATTATTGGCAGCCTCACAAAAGAAATTTCCGCTTGTTCTCGATGCGGATGCATTGAATCTGCTTGCCTCTCATAATGAATACCTGAAATTTTTGAATGACCAGATGATTCTGACTCCGCACCTTGGGGAAATGTCACGCTTAACTGGAAAAACAATACCAGAAATCCAGAAAAATCTGCTTCAGACAGCAATAGACTATGCAACAGCGCATCAGGTGAACTGCGTTTTGAAAGATGCGAGAAGTATAATCCATATACCGGGAGGAAAAACCTATTTAAATCTTTCCGGAAACAATGGAATGGCAACTGCCGGAAGCGGAGATGTGTTATCCGGAATTCTTACAGCGCTTCTTGGTCAGGGACTGTCTCCGGCACTTTGTGCACCGCTTGGCGTTTATATGCATGGGCTTGCCGGAAATCAGGCATTGCAGAAAACCGGTTTTCGCGGTATGATGGCAGAAGACATTATTAACGGCTTAAACGGCCTGTGGAAAAGAGAGAATTTATAATGAGCAAGAATAAACGAGTATATGCAGATATTGATCTGGATGCAGTTTTATATAATATGGAATCCATGCATCAGAACATCAGTCCGTCTACAAAGATGGCAGCGGTAATAAAGACAGATGGCTATGGTCATGGGGCAAAGGAAATTGCACAGACGATTGAACCACTCCCATATCTTTGGGGCTGTGCCGTAGCAACTGCAGATGAAGCTATGGTATTAAGAAACCATGGAATTAAAAAGCCAATTCTGATCCTTGGCGTTACCTTTGAAGAACAGTATCCGGAAATGATTCAGTATGGCATCCGTCCCGCAGTCTGTGACTACGAAACAGCCCGGCAGCTCTCAAAAGCTGCGGCTGCGTTACAGATGACCTGCCTGATCCACATCAAAATTGATACTGGAATGAGCCGCATCGGATTTCAGGTATGTGAGAAAACAGCCGGGCTTGTAGAAAAGATTGCAAAGCTCCCAAATATTGAAATTGAAGGTATTTTTACACATTTTGCAAGAGCAGATGAACTTGATAAAAAATATACCTACGATCAGATGGAACGTTTCCGCGAGATGATACATATGATTGAAGAAAGAGGGGTTCAGATCCCACTTAAACACTGCTCAAACAGTGCTGGAATTGTAGAAATCCCGGATGCGAACATGAATATGGTACGTGCAGGCATTACACTTTATGGTCTTTGGCCATCCGAAGAGGTTGCAAGAAATATTTCCTTAAAACCAGTCATGTCCTTAAAGAGCCATGTCGCATTTTTAAAGGAGTTGGAAGAAAACAGACAGATCAGCTATGGCGGAACCTACACAACGACAAGACCGTCCAGAATTGCAACCATTCCGGTTGGCTATGGGGACGGTTATGCAAGGGGACTCTCCAATAAGGGATATGTCCTGATTCACGGAAAGAAGGCCCCGATCTGTGGAAGAGTCTGCATGGATCAGTTTATGGTTGATGTTACCGATATTCCAGATGTGAAAAAGGGAGATCTTGTTACGCTTCTGGGAACAGATGGGGACTATACGATCACATTAGAAGAGCTTGGAGAATTGTCAGGACGGTTTAATTATGAATTTGCCTGCCTGCTTACAAACCGCGTACCACGTATTTACAGGAAAAATGGCCAGGTGATTTCAGAACGTCCGGCATGCATTGAATAACAAAACTTTATAGTCTTTAGAATACGCTCGATAAAATTGGAAATACTTATGGTATACCAAATTTATGGAGTGAATCATATGTTCGTGCAAAGAGGAGATATTTATTACGCAGATTTAAGACCAGTTGTTGGGTCGGAGCAGGGGGGAGTACGTCCTGTCCTTATTATCCAGAATAATGTCGGCAACCGCCATAGTCCTACGGTAATCTGCGCGGCAATAACATCACAGATGAATAAGGCAAAGCTGCCGACACACGTAGAACTGCGAAGTGACAAATATGCGCTTGTGAAGGATTCCGTCGTACTGCTAGAGCAGCTTCGGACGATTGATAAAAAAAGATTGAAGGATAAAGTGTGCCATCTGGATAACCAGATTCTGATGAAAATTGATAAAGCACTGGAAATCAGCCTGGAGCTGTATACATAAACTTGACGTAATTCAGCGGCCATGGTATGATTTTCCTGTTTTACAATAGAAACCGGGTAACCGGAATTTATCTGAAAAGAAATACAAAAGGAGACGATTATGGAAGATGGTGGGAGTCCCTATGTGATTATTATCATGGGGATAATCATTCTGGCTCTTGTTTTCGTACTAACTGTTTTGATTGTTGAGTACCGGGAGAGCCTTTTGAAAAAACTAAAAAATGTCATGAAAGGTGCATCGTTTCATGATGGAGATGATGTAACCGAGGAAGAGATCATTTCTATGGTAAATGAAGGACATGAGCAGGGCGTTCTTTTAGCTTCCGAAGCAGAAATGATCCATAATATTTTTGAATTTGGAGACAAAGAGGCGAAAGATATCATGACGCACCGGAAAAACATGATTGCGATCGATGGAGAGCTTTCCTATAATGATGCTGTTTCGGTTATGATCGAAAGCAGCCGTTCGCGTTTTCCGGTCTATTCTAATGACATCGATAATATTATCGGTGTGTTACATATTAAGGATGCGTTTGCATTTTCTAAAAAAAATGAGATATTCCGGACTTCCATAAAGGATATTCCGGGGCTGATCCGCGAAGTGGATTTTATTCCGGAAACACGCAATATCAATACACTTTTTACAGAAATGCAGCTTGCAAAAACCCATATGGTTGTTGTTGTAGATGAGTATGGTCAGACAGCGGGTATCGTTGCAATGGAGGATATCTTAGAGGAGATCGTTGGCAATATCGAGGACGAGCATGATGAAGAATTCCACTGGATTGAAAAGCTCCCGGACGGGGCATATCTGATGAATGGGATGACTCCATTTGAAGAAGTGAAGGAAACCTTACATATTCCATTGGAAGAGGATTCCTTTGATACCTTAAATGGCTTTCTGATCTCTCTGCTTGATAAGGTTCCAAATGACGGGGAGCAAGCAGGCATTACTGGATACGGATTTGAATTCCATATTCTGGAGGTGGAAAATAATATGATCACGAAAGTAAAGATCATACCGCTTTCCGGGAACGAGTCGAAAACAGGTGCTGACACTTGCACAGATGACGATAACATGATAAAATAAAGAGAAAATTTTTGTTAGAAAAGAGGAACGACTATGTCAGGACATTCGAAATTTGCGAATATCAAACATAAAAAAGAAAAAAATGATGCAGCAAAGGGTAAGATTTTTACCATGATCGGTCGTGAGATTGCTGTTGCAGTAAAAGAGGGCGGTCCTGATCCGGCAAATAACTTCAAGCTTGCACAGATCATTGCAAAAGCAAAATCAAACAATATGCCGAACGACACGATTGAGCGTGGAATCAAAAAGGCTTCCGGTGATGCAAACAGTGTCAATTATGTACAGGCAACCTACGAAGGCTATGGTCCAAGTGGTACTGCAATTATCGTAAAATGCTTAACCGACAATAAGAACCGTACTGCTGCCAATGTAAGAAATGCCTTTACAAAGGGACAGGGCAGTATCGGTGCCCAGGGCTGTGTTTCTTATATGTTCGATGAAAAAGGACAGATCATCATCGACAAAGAGGAATGCGAACTGGATGCTGATGATCTGATGATGACAGCATTAGATGCCGGGGCAGAGGATTTCGCTGAGGAAGAAGACAGCTATGAAATTACAACGGCACCTGCTGATTTTGATACAGTACATAAAGCGTTAGAGGAAGCCGGAATTGTCATGGCTTCAGCAGAAGTAACCATGATTCCACAAAATTATGTGACATTAACAGAAGAGGCTGATATTACAAATATTGGACGTATTTTAGATCTTTTAGAAGAAGATGATGATGTCCAGGAAGTATATCACAACTGGGATGAATAATTCCGAACTTTTCAGTCCTGCCGTATTTGATTGCGGCAGGGTTTTTTATAGGTAAAAATAGCAGTGGGAAAATGGGAAAGCGTGGATCGTGCGTTTTGCGAATGGCATGTGTAAACGGTGACCTTTTTATATATTTTCTGGAAAATATATGGAAATTACACCCAAAAAGGGGTATCATAATATATATATTTTATAAGGAAATGAGGAGGCAGATAT
>CAKRLN010000181.1 GCA_934359535.1 uncultured Lachnospiraceae bacterium | reverse complement strand
AATAATGACGGTGTGCTCACGGCAAGCATTGTGGTCATGACAACGCTGCTTGCGGCATTCACGCTGACCGGATGGATCTATCTGTTAAGGATCACCGGGCTGATCTGAGTGAGATCCGCCAGAATTTGAAAGAGACAGTCATTTGCGAAACTCACAATTGTCTATGAATAATAATAGAAAGGGGAATTCCATGGATATTACGGGAAGAAAATTATTTGTAAAAGCATTGGAAGAAGAGGGGGTAGATACCTTATTCGGATATCCGGGGGGAACCGTAACGGACCTCTTTGATGAATTATATAAGCAGGATCAGATCCGTGTCGTGCTTCCAAGGCATGAGCAGGGGCTGATTCATGAGGCAGAGGGGTATGCAAGATCGACCGGAAGGGTTGGGGTATGCCTTGTTACCTCAGGACCTGGCGCAACAAACATTATCACCGGACTTGCGGATGCACATTATGACAATATCCCGCTTGTCTGTTTTACCGGACAGGTGCCGCTTGGACTGATCGGAAATGATGCTTTCCAGGAGGTTGACATTGTCGGAATGACAAGAAGCATCACAAAATACTGTGTGACCGTCCGTGACAGAAAGGAGCTTGGCAGGAGCATCAAAATGGCATTCCACATTGCAAGAACCGGAAAGCCGGGACCCGTCCTTATCGACATTCCAAAGGACATTCAGACAGCAGTGGGAGATGCGGAATATCCGGCCCATGTGGATATCCGTGGCTATAAACCATGCAATAGTGTACATGTCGGACAGTTAAAGAAAGCGTATAAGCTTTTAAAGAGCGCGAAAAAGCCACTGATCTTAGCAGGTGGCGGTGTGAATATTGCGGGGGCCAACTGGGTGCTTCAGGATTTTGCCGAGAAAATGAATGTGCCGGTCGTCACAACGATCATGGGAAAAGGCGCGCTGCCTGAGGATCATCCGCTTTACATAGGAAACTGCGGAATGCATGGCCGTTTTTCAGCAAATAAGGCAGTCAGCGAGTGTGATGTTTTATTTTCGATCGGAACAAGGTTTAATGACCGCATTACCGGAGATCTGAACGAATTTGCGCCAAAGGCACAGATTATCCATATTGATATTGATACGGCATCCATATCCAGAAACGTTGTCGTTGATGTTCCGGTCGTATCGGATGCAAGGCTGGCACTTGAGAAGCTTTCGGAGTGGGCGGAAGCCAAAAAGACGAAGGAGTGGCAGGAGGAGATCCATGCGTGGGAGAAGGAAAATCCACTGGAGATGCGGAGGGACAGAGGACTTACCCCGCAGATGATCATGGAGCATATCAATGCAAATTATCCGGATGGCATCTATGTTACGGATGTCGGACAGCATCAGATGTGGGCAGCCCAGTATCTGAAGCTGAATGGAAAAAGCCAGATGATCACATCCGGCGGGCTTGGAACGATGGGCTTTGGTTTCCCGGCATCGATCGGTGCAAAGATCGCAAATCCGGACCGCGATGTTATCTGCATTTCCGGGGATGGCGGCATGCAGATGAACATTCAGGAGATGGCGACTGCAATCACGCAGGAAGCAGGTGTTGTAGTCTGTGTTTTAAATAATAATTATCTTGGCATGGTACGCCAGATGCAGCAGTTGTTTTATGGAAAACGCTATTCAGCAACCTGCCTTAGAAGACGCATTTCCTGTCCGGCAGCCTGCAAGGGGCCAAATGATGCCTGTCCGCCGTATACACCGGATTTTGTAAAGCTTGCGGAAAGCTACGGGGCACATGGAATCCGTGTGGAGCGCGAGGAGGATATTGATGCTGCATTTGCAGAGGCAAGGAAGCATAAAAAGGAGCCGACGGTCATTGAGTTTTTGATTTCGACGGATGAGATTGTGCTTCCGATGGTAAAAAGTGGAAATCCGATGAGTGAAATGATATTAAAGTAAGGAGGAAACCAGTATGTCGAATATGAAAAACCGCTGGATTGCATTATATGTGGAAAATGAGGTCGGTGTTCTGGCAAAGGTTTCCGGCCTTTTTTCCGGGAAATCCTATAATCTTCAGAGTCTTACGGTTGGAACGACCGAGGATGAGACCGTTTCCCGTATGACGATCTGTGTCATGAGCGATGATATTACATTTGAGCAGATTAAAAAGCAGCTAAACCGTATGGTTGAGGTCATAAAGGTCATGGACCTGACCGATGTGCCGCTTCATATGAAGGAGATCCTGTATGCAAAGGTATTACATCTTGATGCGTCGCAGAAGCAGGAGGTATTCCGTATTGCGGAGGTATTTAAGGTTGAGCCGAAGGACATCGGGCCGGACAGCGTGCTTCTTGAGTGCATGCTTACAACAAAGCGCAATAATGACCTGATTGCACTTTTGAAATCCGAGTTTAAACGTATTGAGATCGTAAGAGGCGGTGCGGTAGCCATCGAATCGATCAGCACGGGCTGCCGTTAAACGTGCAGGAGGAGTGACAGAATGACGAGATTTTATGCAAGGACAACAGACGAGATTACGGATCTTGAAAAAGAAAATTTAAAAAAAGTACGGACTGCAGCAGCGGAATGTATGGTCCTTTTGGAAAATGATGGAACGCTGCCGCTTTCAAAAAGCACAAAGGAGCTTGCAGTATTTGGAAATGGGGTCCGCCATACGGTAAGAGGCGGAACCGGCTCCGGAGAGGTAAATGCAAGATCTACGGTAAGCATTGAGGAGGGGCTTAAGAAGGCTGGCATTAAGCTTACAACAGGTGACTGGCTTGACCGTTATGATAAGGTTTTAGAGCAGGCGAAGGAAGTGTACCATAAGAAGCTTGCAGAGCTTTCCGTGGAGAAAAACGTTCCGGCATTCCAGCTGACCTTTGATTATCCGATGCAGGAGCCTGAAATCCCGGAGATCACAGAGGAGGATCTTGAAAAAACGAATGGAGAGACTGCGATCTATGTGCTTTCCAGAAATTCCGGGGAAGGGCATGACAGAAGGCTTGAAAAGGGCGACTATCTGCTCAGTGATGGGGAGACGGCTGCCATTCATCTGCTTGGGCAGAAGTTTAAGCATTGCATTGTTGTGTTAAATACCGGAGGTGTGATCGATGCGACAGCGATGAAATGCACGCCTGGCATCAGTGCAATCCTGCTTGCCGGACAAAATGGCACGATCGGGGGACTCGCTGTTTATGATGTGCTGTTTGGCATCAGTACCCCATCGGGGAAGCTGACAGACACATGGGCGGTTTCCTATCAGGATTATCCGTCATCGGAAGAGTTTAGCCATAATAATGGCGATGACGATGATGAATATTATAAAGAGGGGATTTTTGTCGGCTACCGCTATTTTGACACCTTTGGGATACAGCCGCAGTACTGCTTCGGCTATGGAAAGTCATATACGGATTTTTCCATGAATACAGTGCAGGTTACGGCAAATGAAAGGCAGATAGAGCTGACGGTTGACGTTACGAATATCGGTGCTGCTTTTTCCGGCAAGGAGGTTGTGCAGGTTTATTATTCGGCGCCGAAGGGCAGTCTGGATAAGCCGTATCAGGAACTTGCTGCATTCGAAAAGACAAGGCTTCTGGCACCGGGCGCAAAGCAGCGGCTTGTGCTTTCCTTTGCGACGGAGGATATGGCATCCTATGATCCGGCAGATGCTTCCTATAAGCTGGAACAGGGCGAGTATCTGATCCGTGTCGGAAACAGCTCCAGAAATACGACTGTTGCAGCGGTTGTGTTCCTGCCACAGACCGTTGTAACAAAGAAGCTTCGGAATCTTTTTTCAGACAGGGAAAGCTTTGAGGAAATAAGCAGTGCACAGGCGGTAAGCATCCGCTCAGTCAATGAAAGGGATCAGAAATGGGATGCTGCGAAGGTTTTACTTTCTGCGCGGACCTTTGAGACGAAGACCGTTGTATACTCGGATGGGGCAAGAACGCTTTACGAGGATAAGAGACCGGAGGAGACAATTACCCTAGAGGATGTGAGAAAGGGTCGTGCAACGGTGCAGCAGCTTGTCGCACAGCTGACAGATGAAGAGCTTGCATTGCTTTGTGTTGGCAGATATGAAGAAGAAAATGCGGGAAAGGAATCCATCATAGGGACTGCATCCGCAGCGGCTCCGGGAGCAGCGGCAGATACGACAGACCAGTTGTTCGAAAGCCGCAGGATCCCAAATCTGATCCTTGCAGATGGACCAGCGGGATTGCGTCTTCAGGCACATTTTATTGTGAATGGAAAGGGAGAGCTGCTTTCCGGAGGGCAGGGCTTTGGAGATGAGAGAGTATCGTTCCCAGAGGAGCTTCCGGAGGATGCCGTGCATTATTACCAGTATTGTACGGCGATCCCGGTTGCAGTAAACCTTGCGCAGTCGTGGAACGTCAAGCTGATCGAAAAGATGGGAGAGCTTGTTGGAAAGGAAATGCAGCAGTTTCATGTGGATCTGTGGCTTGCACCGGGCATGAATATCCACAGGAACCCGCTCTGTGGCAGGAACTTTGAATATTTTTCCGAGGATCCGTATCTTGCTGGAAAATGTGCCGCTGCCGATACGAACGGAGTTCAGGGAACCGGCTGGCGTGGAACAACGATCAAGCATTTTGCAGGTAATAATAAAGAGGACAACCGCATGTTTTCCAATTCCCATATCAGTGAGCGCGCGCTCCGTGAGATTTATTTAAGAGGATTTGAGATCGCTGTGAAGGACTCGCAGCCATATGCAGTCATGACCTCATATAACCTCTTAAATGGTGTCCATACGGCAAACAGCTATGACCTGATCGAGCTGTGTGCCCGTCAGGAATGGGGCTTTAGAGG
>CAKRLN010000180.1 GCA_934359535.1 uncultured Lachnospiraceae bacterium | reverse complement strand
GACACGTAGCGGAAGCGTGTCTTCGAAGATTTTTGTCACTTTGAACAATAAAATGTGAATAAAAGAGAGTTTCGCAAACGCCTAACATTAGAAAAAAGAGAAGGAGAGTACAAAGATGGTGGATTGGTTTGATGACAAAGGATTTGAGCAATATTATTTAAGCTCTGCAAAGGCAAAAAACAAAAATGGATTACTGGTTGATTTTTTCGGGGCATGGATTGATTACTGGGGACCAAACGGCAGTCTGAGGACTCAGACAAGAGGCTGGGTAAAGGGTGCATGGAAAGATCCAAAATGCAAAAAGTACATAAAAGAACGTCTGCTTGGCTGGAAATATACGCCGGCAACGATCGATGGCATTTTCAAAAAATTTACAGAGTGGGTGAAAATGACCTGCAAATAACAGGAGAATGAGTTATGACAGAATTACAAATAAAGACAAATGACAGAAATGAAAAATATCTGGAATATAAGGGCATTGTGTTTCCATATTCCGATGAACAGGAATGGCAGTATGGAGCCTATGATGCATTTGATATGAATCCTGCGGCACTCTCCGGACCGACACAGCGTGTGGATCGTTTTCGGGTTGGAGAATTTGAAGAAAAAATCGTAAGTGACAGGGATAATCTGGCATCCAATTTCCGGTTTTATGCGAAGGACATCGATGAGACACATATTACCGTAGTTATGAAATACGATCTTGCACGCGGTGGAGAGCAGGAGCTTGAGCTTGGAACTGTAGAAATAGAAAACAGATAGGAGAAGAAAAATGGGAATGCCAACAGAGAATGATTGGAATTTATTTGCAACTGTATCAAAGGCAGATAAAGCCGCAGTTCTATATGCGTATTTATGCGAAGGCTATAATATGGTGGAAGTAGCACAGAACACGTTGCATGATTATAATGATATGGCTTCACAGCGCGTATCCAATATTACAAGATGTTATGGATTTAGTGGGCAGAACAGCGGAAAATATAGAAAATATCAACTAAGTAAAAAAGATGTTGAAAAATTTGTGAAAGAAAATCCGGATGGGTGCTTTGATAGTAAAATAATGGATTTTTATGTTCGTGAATTATATGAAAAACGACAAAAGGCAAAGAATACAATAACTGCGACAACGGTAACACATCCAGCAAAGAATGCAACAATACAGTCGGCTAAAAATCCAAGCACCGGTTATCAGAGTGCTCCAAGGAAAGGCTTCTTTGCATCTTTGAAGGAAAAGTGGAACGATGCCAAAGAAGAAATAAAATTACTGAGCGAGCAGCAGGAGCCGGAGATAGAAGAGCAGAATTGTTACAGAGAGTGCCAGAAAGCCTATGAAACCGCTGAAAACTTATATAGGAACGAGCAGGATGAAGAGGCTGAAAAATGGTATCAGAAAGCAAAGCGTCTGGATATCCAACTGGCGAATGAAGGACTTACAGATTTGCAAAGAATGGAATTGAATGTGAATTGTAAAAATATTGAATTGAATCGTAAGGCAAAGACGTTTGTAGCGGAAGACAGGAAACCAACGACGATGGAAGAATATAATCTGCTAAAACGTGAAGGACGCTTGCAGACATCATTTGACACTGTGGATATTTGGGAAAAAACGGAACCAGAAGCAGAAAATCCTCCGATAATGAAAAAAACGAAAAACAACGTTGCTGTATCAGAAGAAGAAAAACAAGAGTTTTTGAATCTGGTCAAGAGATTAACAAATGGATATTTAGAGGGAATATCAGGAATCCGGGATGCGAAGCTTGGAGAAAATATGGCCGAGTTGGGAGTTATGGGTTACTGGATAGCAAAAGATGTGATTGGAAAGGAATAGGAACACTATGATAGCTGTAAAAAATTTAGTTCCATCAACAAAAATAAAAGATTGGATGTATCCGAATCTGCCGGAACGGTTGGGGTTACCTTCCAGTCTGGAGGTTATTGTGAGATATAACGATGACGATATGCATCCGGATATACCGACAAAAGAAAATTTCTTTCAAAATTTGCTGCAAGAATTTAACAGATTATCTTTTTTAGAAGAACTACAGAATTTGACAGCATACGTTATGACAGAGAATGGAATATTTTATGCCAAAAAAGAAAAAGGACTGTTCTTTTTACATGATAGTGGAAATACTTTTCGCATTTCTGAGCAAAAAGATATTTATTCCATGTCTTTGAAGGATGATATTTTAACCGTATATTTTTATAAAGACATGAAGAAAACGCAAAGTTATGTCCACAGAGATGTGTGTGGCGGATTAGCTGAAGAGTGGTATGATACGTATTCGATTATTGATGATACCTGCCAGTATCAATATGAAAAGATTTTACAAATTGTTGTGGAACGGATAAAACAGAATAACACGATGGAAGAGAAGTTCATCGATGGAATAGCTACTGCTTATACCGGTATCTGCACATGTATAAAGTCGGACTTATTCTCTAAAAAAGCAAATAATCGGGAAGAAATCTGCTATGTGCCGGACGGAATCACAGAGATGCATGTTTTTGAGCTGCAATTGGATCAAAGAAAAGTGGGATATCGCATTAAAAGTAATCAAGGTGTTTATGATGTGGATATAGAGACAGCAGAAAAATTTGGTTTTGACCAGATTATTGCAGAAAAAAAGATTTCTGTACAAAGGATATATGGTTGGATTCTTAGCCCATATGAAATAAAGAATCACAAATTTTTCAAGGATATTTCACGTTTTGATGGAGATTGTAAGAAATTAATACAGTGTTGGAAGCAGTTAAATTTGAAAAAAACAGATATGTTAAGTTCAGGAGAAAAAGAAATGGAAATGCAATATGAGGATAATGAAGATTGTTTTGGATTTCACAGTGAGTATTATATTGATGATGACTGGCATATGGGGGATCCGGATGAGTGCAATTTAGATAGTACGATGATGTGCGAGACGATTGTGAAAAAGGGATATACCAGGTATTCAAAATATGGAGAGGATATCTATTTCCTTCCAGATTGGGGAGAAAATAAATATATCGTAAAGTGTAACGTCAGTCGGAAGCAGGCGGAAATGATAAAACTGGATACCAAAAAGGGATTTGGATATGGAGAATATTATATTGCTGTAAACAGACAAGGATATTTTATCTACAATACGATAGAGATTACGTTATTTGGATTTGATGGGCACAAGATCTATACACATAAATTTGGACAGAAAAATTATGTGGAAAGTATTTATATTTATGACCAGTATGTTGTTTATTCTGAAACGAAAAAAACAAATATTACAAGTAAGATATGGCGCGTCGATATGCTGACACAGAAGCAGGAGGCTCTTTGGAGTACCATGAAGGGGGATGATGGATTTGATCATATGCTAAAGGAGTGCTATCGAGAAGTATGGAAGAATGAAATGCCGTTTTTTAACATACCATCGAATGTGGGAAATGTTACATGTGCATTCCTTTATATGAATGCGAAACGGGTTATTGCCGGATATACAAGAAGTAAAGCACCAAATTTCATATCTTATATTATCAATATTGATCTTGCTACAGGACATTCGAATTTATTGGAATGTTTTCCGAGTGGGTGGTATGAAAAAAAGGAGCTGCCATCAAAACACGCGAATTGCATTTTTGCATTTGATATGCTGTGTGACTGCATGTGGATGAAGACAGATGATCAGGACATTCGATTGATGAAGACTCCAATACAAAAGAAAAAAGATGTTGCAGTACCATATAAAGCAGAATGGAAAATACCGCAGAAAAAATCATATAAGGGATTATATTATCTGGATGGAAAAAGAGGATATATTCCAACAAATATGTGTGTATATGGATTTTCCAGGGATGGGGAAACGAAAAGAACATTATATCATGATTACCAGACGGAATATTTCTGGGGAGTTGGAGATTTATTTACGATTACAGATTTTTACAATACGAATAGTTTTTATGATGAAGATGGAAGCTGTGTTTATTCTTTGGATGGACAGGAGCGGAATGCACTTATAAAACAGGCAGAAGAAATATTGCCATTAACAGCTATGGAGATAGAACCGAGGAAAAAGGTACAGAAAACGACAGGAAATGAAGAAACTACAGCATTTGATACAATGACGATCGTGGAATTACGGGCATTGTTTCAGGAATGTGCAGATTATTCAGAGCAACTGAAAGGCTTCCGGAAAGAATTAAAAGATGACAAATGGGATTATAACGTAGTTATGGGAATTCTGCTTGGAAGTTGTAAACGTCATGCGACTGGACCAAGACATGTTCAGGAGCAGAATGCTGGAATCGGACAAGGGGATAACAAGGATATGGTTGTTGAAACGCTGAATCAATACGATATGATGGATATTTACCTTAAATATGAAAAAATATCAGATTCGGATGTTCAGGTATCGGAGGCGATAAAAGATATTTGTGAGAAGACACCGAAACTTCGTTCTATATGCGATAAAATCCGGACAATTTTACAATAGCAGGACACAAACATGAATTTGACGAATTATGAACAACTATACCAGTGCTTTAACCGTGGCTCGAACGGAGTTGTTGGAGTAAAAGATGGAGAATGGTACATTCTTGCGGGAAGCCAGGTCTCTAAGGAGGATACACCGTCTTACCAGAGAACTGGGCGGACAGGGAAGCTTGTCAAAGCAGGACTTCTTGGGCAGGACGGGTTTCTTGCAGATTATAAAGTAAAATCGAAGTGTACTGCCGTAACGATCCTTGGCAGGCACGGTGTGAGCGCAAAGGAAGCAGATCATAAATCAAGAGAGATCACAGCAGAGGAAGCATCC
>CAKRLN010000179.1 GCA_934359535.1 uncultured Lachnospiraceae bacterium | reverse complement strand
CATGAGCAGTTCGTGTGCATCAACTTGTTGTAATCTGCATTTGTGCAGATTGCAACCGTTGCCAGCGACACGTAGCGGAAGCGTGTCTTCGAAGATTTTTGTCACTTTGAACAATAAAATGTGAGTAAAAGAGAGCTTCGCAATTGCCTATTGTCTGCTTATTTATAAGGCTGAACCTGTGCCTCAATGTCTGCAAACATCTTCTCTTTTAAGTTTGTCACAAAATCAAATGCTTCATTCACCGGAACCATCTCTTTTACAGCTTTATTCCTTGTTGTGACCTCAACACAGGATTCTTTTAAGTTACGTGGGCTTACAACAACACGGATCGGTGCTGCAATCAGATCTGCCTCCGAGAACATTGCACCTGGACGGATGTCGCGGTCATCATAGATCACATCCACACCGGCACGCTGTAAATCCTGATACAGCTTGTCCGCTGTATTTTTTGTCTCCTCGTCATCGACACGCAGACAGCAAACCTCTACCTCCCAAGGTGCGATAGAGATTGGCCAGATCGGACCATACTCATCATGGTGAGCTTCACAGATGGATGCTGCAAGACGTCCGACACCGATACCATAACAGCCCATAACAGGAGTCTTCAGCTCACCGTTTTCATCGCTGTACTGCATGTTCATTGCCTTTGTGTACTTTGTACCAAGCTGGAAGATATTTCCAACCTCGATACCTCTTTTGATCGTGATGGCAGGTTTTCCACAGCATGGGCAGATTCCACCCTCTTTTACCTTGGAGATGTCAACGTAGCTTACATGCTCAAGATCACGCTCAAGATTTAAGCCTTTATAGTGGAAGCCCTCTTTATTGGCTCCGGCTACCATGGAATCAATTTCCTTTAAGGAAACATCACAGTACACTTCAACCTGATCCGAAATATCAAATGGTCCGATATAGCCTGCTACAAGCGGTGCATCCTCTGTAATCTCAGCTGCATGAATGTCTTCTCCGACAAGGTTTCTAAGCTTCGTCTCATTCACCTCATAATCCCCGCGCACGAATGCAACAACAAACGTATCATCTGAATTCTTCTGGTAAACAACTGCCTTGCAGGATTTCTTCACATCTGTTCCAAGGAAATCACATACGGCATCAATCGTCTTGCAATTTGGTGTCTCAACACAGTCAAGCTCCTCAAGGGCACCCTTGCTTTCATTCTTCACTATCGTCTCTGCTGCTTCCATATTGGCACGGTAATCACAGTCATTGCAGATTACAATTGAATCCTCTCCAACCGGGGTAAGGAGCATATACTCATGAGAGACATTTCCACCCATCATTCCGGAATCAGATGCTACCGAAATAACCTCCGGGATACCTGCCTTCTGGAAAATACGATGATATGCCTGATAGCAGACATCATAGTATTTTTCCAGATCCTCCTGGGATGTATGGAAGGAATACCCATCCTTCATTGTAAACTCACGCACACGGATCATTCCGGCTCTTGGTCTTGCTTCATCACGGAATTTTCTCTGAAACTGGTAGATCATAAACGGATATTTATTGTAAGACTGTCCGTACTCACGTACAAGCTGTACCGCAGCCTCCTCATGTGTCATGCCAAGTACAAGCTTTGAATCATTTCTGTCCTTTAAACGTACAAGCTCGCTTCCAACACTCTCATAACGGCCGGACTCCTCCCAGAGCTCTGCCGGCATAACCATCGGGAATAAAACCTCCTGTCCATCAATCGCGTTCATCTCTTTGCGGATGATTGCCTCAATCTTTGCAGTGATTCTGCGCAGTGTCGGAAATTCGGAATAAATTCCGTTTCCAACGTATTTCATGTAACCGCCGCGCACCATCAGTGCATGGCTGTCAATCACACAGTCTGCCGGTTTTTCCTTAAATCTCTGTCCTACTAATTTTGATACTTTCATCATAACCTCCTAATAAAAAAGCCCCAGATAAAGGAATTAAAAAACTCCTCTATCCAGGGCGGATATCTGTATCCGTGTTACCACCTGGCTTCAGACAATGTGCCTGCGCTCAGCCGTGAGCAATCACCCACGCTGCCTCTGATAACGGTGGCCTCCGGCAAAGCTTCTCCAGCCTCTGCTGTCTTCGCTTCGCAACTCCCAGACTGGTTCCACATCTTACCACAAAAGCCTTGCACCAGACGGCTTCTCTCTGCATGCTTTGGATATGTACTATTTCTGTTCAACGTCTGAGAAAAAGTTACCACACTCTTATCCGAAAGTCAAGTTTTTGTTTCTGGGCACACATAGTGTGAACAGTAACACCAAAACACATCTACATATAGTCCATCACAAGAAACATCGGCTTGATTGCCACAACCTCGTCATATTCCTCCTGCTCCACAACAACGCTGGAATTGAGTGCCTTTAAGTCCTCCTTCAAAAGCTTTAGTGCCTCCGGAATCGTTTCTGCCCGTCCCTCCTTTAAAATATCCTCCATGCGTTTTAATACGACAGGATGTGCATAATATGCCGGGACTGGAAAATCCGGGTACTCAGACACATACTGCTCCATCTGAGCTACCGCATGGGAAAGCCGTTTCTCAATCGCCTTACGGTTATTCTGTGAGGTCGGAAGCACGCTTGCTCCGGAAAACAAAAAGATTGCTGCAAGCCCAAATAACAGGAAATACATCCCAAAGCCTGCATGGGCAGCCAGCGCGTAGACTCCATATAGAAACGCTGCTGCCCCCATAAGCGTGATTGCAAGGGCAACCCATTTATATGCCGGATTGCTTCTGTCATAGGTTCTTTTCTTCTTTGCTGACTGGCTCAAGTCGGTATACAGCACGGAGTCGTTCCGCAGATATTTTTCTGCGTTCTCCAGCATATGAAGATTTTTCTTTGCAGTATCGGAAAGCACCACGCCTTTGTATTTCTCACGGAGTCTCTTTTCCTTTTCGGCAAGCTTTTTTTCTGCCTCCCTGCTATGCAGTGGGATCTCTGGAAAATTCATCTCAACATAGGCAAGCAGCCGGTCTACATCCTCCTCATGCTTGAAATTACACTGCTTCTCACCTCCGCCTTCATATTCCACAACCAGATATGGCATTGTTCCAAATGCACCTTTCCCGGTAAAACCGCCCTTACTCATGGCGATTCTTTTAAAAATACGTGTGACAGATTTCATTGGTATGTAATATCTGCGGTCAATGTAAAAGCTGTTTAAATAGATTGCCCGTTTTCCGACCCCGCAAGGGCCGAATTTATGGCAGTTCTTTTTGTCCTCTGTTAATTCTCCGTCTGGAATCGAAAGGGTTCCAAGTCTCTGTGGTTTTATCGTCATATGCTTCCCCTCTGTCTTCTTAATCTTTTTGCCATCTCTGCTTAAAAAATAACAGAATCCGTTAGTTCTTTGCCGGTTTCTTTGTTGCATGAATGAAGATTCCAAGGAATAATACGGCAAGAATGATTCCGACCGGGTATGCGATCGTTGTGGAAAGTCCAAGGCATTCTCCTGCACTGAAGAAGTAGGTCATGGAAACAGCACTCATAAAGGTTGCTGGTACTGCGGTAATCCAGTAATTCTTCTTCTCTCTGTACAGATACATGCTTGCGGTCCATAAAACAATCATGGCAAGTGTCTGGTTTGTCCAGCTGAAGTATCTCCATACAATGGCATAATCCAAATGTCCGACAAATGCACCAACTGCAAGAAGCGGTACACATAACATCAGTCGTTTCTGCATCTTGTTCTGGTCAATCTTAAACCAGTCTGCCAGAACAAGGCGTGCACTTCTAAAAGCAGTATCACCGGATGTAATCGGACATGCAATAACACCGATCATGGCAAGTGCAACGCCGACAGAACCCATTGTCTTGATGCATACATCATAGATTGCTGCGGACTGTCCATCTGCAAGAATTGCGCTAAGACCTGTATTTAAGCCTCCGGTTACTTCATAAATGGAGCAACCTGCTGCTGCCCAGATCAAAGCAATGACACCTTCTGCAACCATTGCACCATAAAATACGAAATGTCCCTGTTTCTCGGATTTCATACAGCGCGCCATCAGTGGTGACTGTGTCGAATGGAAACCGGAAATTGCGCCGCATGCTACGGTAATAAACATGAAGCTCCAGATCGGCTTGCCATCCGGATGCATATTGTGGAAGTTGCTCCAGATCTCCGGGATCGTATACTCAGAATGGGTAAAGATACCGATAATAACACCAACTGCCATAATAATTAAGCAGATACCGAAGACCGGATAAATACGTCCGATGATCTTATCGATGGAAATAAAGGTTGCAATAAAGTAATACAGTAAAATGATCCAGAGCCAGAACTCTGTATTGGTAATGATACCGGTAACACCGCTGTTTTTAAACAGGGTTACAATAAGACCAGCAGGTCCTACTGCAAATACCGTACCTACCATAACAAGAAGTACGACACTGAATACACGCATGACGTTCTTCATAACATTGCCAAGGTAAATTCCGCACACCTCAGAAATGGAAGCACCATCATTCCGTTCCGACAGCATACCGGAAAAATAATCGTGTACGCCGCCTGCAAAGATTGTACCAAATGTGATCCATAAGAATACAACCGGTCCCCAGAGCGCGCCCTGCATTGCACCGAAGATTGGTCCAAGTCCAGCGATATTAAGAAGCTGTACGAGGAATAATTTCCACTCCGGCATAACAACATAGTCAACGCCATCATTGATTCTTACTGCCGGTGTCTCCCTGTCATCCGGTGCAAAGGTATTCTCCACAACCTTACCATAGACAAAATAGCCGCCGATCAGCAGTGCTAAGCAGATAAAAAAACTAATCATAAC
>CAKRLN010000178.1 GCA_934359535.1 uncultured Lachnospiraceae bacterium | reverse complement strand
CTTCGATCCCGCGTTCCTTATAGAATGCCCGGTAAAATCCGGTAACACCCGGCTTTAACCGAAGCCCCTTTCTCTGCTCCCTGGAATACCCAATAAAATCCGGAAGCGATGGTGCGATCGCTCCGACAAGGCTCATATCACCCCAGAGCATGTTCCAGGCATTTGGAAGAAGCTCAATTCCAAGTGCCTTTATCAGTTTTCCGGTTCTGGAATAACGCGGATCCGTGCCATGGGCACCCTCCATTTTCCATACAAGGTAACGCTCCTCGGCATCCTGGTACATCACACGGAATTTATACATATAGAAGCGGCGGCCGTTTTTTCCAACGCGGACAACTGGAAGCAGGGTATGTCCCCTGTCGCCCTCCACAAGATGACACAGGGCAAGTAATGGCCAGAATACGATCATAAGAACGCTGCCAAGCAGACCTGCTACTACATCCATAAGACGCTTGATCACAAGCTCTCTTAGCCTGTAATATTTGCCGGTCCAGCTGACAACTGCGTATTTTCCAAGAAACTGAAGCTGTTTTGCGCCGGAATGAAGCTCATATTCATCAATATTCATATGAATTGTTTTGCCCATGCTGCGCACATCACTGATAAATTTCTTATAAGCAAATGGAAAATCATCCGGGATATGCAAAAAAACGGAGTCGATCTCCGAGGTTGAGATCATCTCAAGCAGATTTGCTGCATCTGCAACAACATCAATCTTATTAACCACATCCCCGATACGGTTTTGATCAAGAATTGCAATCCCGGAAATACGGAAATACCAGTTTCTTGTCTCCTTGATGCGCTTTACAACACGCTCAGCCTGATCTGATGTTGTGACAAGCATGATCTTTTCATTGGCTCCGGATCTGTGGTAGCTTTTTGTAATGATGCGTTTTAACCACTGACGCACACCAAATACAAGTACAAAGCTGATGATAAAAAACCATATCATCTGTTCCCTTGAATAATATTCTGCCGATTTGGTAAAATAGATAAACAAGGCAGTCAGTGCTACCGTATAGGCATACAGCTTAATCAGTGCAAGGATCTCCTGTATGGCATTTCTCTGAAGCAGGTTGTCGTTTACGAAAAACAAAAGAGAGATGATACCATAGGCTGCCATCTCGATCAGAAACAGTGTCAGGTATCTTCCCTCCGGATAGAGAATACCGGTACGGAATCCACCGAATTTGATCTTATTTGCAACTGCGTAAGCAATAAACATAACGACGACATCCAAGGCCAGCTCAATATATCGTACAATCCATTTCTTTGAATCCATTACTTATTCTCCATTATTTGTTGTGTGGCTTCTTCCGCACCCAGCTCATGTCTGCAAACATGCCGAGAAGAAACGGATTGAAGGCCATTTCCAGAATATGCTGCTCCATAAAGCAGTGTACCGCGATCACAAGCATTGCCAGATAAAGTGCTGCCCTTCTGTTATAGATCGCACGGTTTGCAATCACAATCATCATAAGAAGTACAACGACCAGAATGACAATTCCATAGATGAGTGCCATGCGAAGATACGAATCATCGATGAAGAAATAATTCTCTCTTGTCTCGATGGATCTTCCATTTCCCATCTCCTCCACATGCTGTCCGAACAGGTGGTATGCATAGGTTTTTACACCCTCTGCGCTAACCGAAAGTCTGAGGCTTAGCATCGTATCAAGCCTTGTCCAGAAAGCAGATGCTTCATCATAGAAATGTGTCAGTGCAAGAAAGAGTGCTGCAAGCACAGCCGGAGCGAGCGTAAGCAGACGAAGAATCACATTCCATACGCCTTGTGGTCCCCTTGCCATCTGGATTGCTTCTTCCGATGTCTCATAGTCACCGTCTTCATCAAAACGGAGCACGGTAAATGCATCCCTCCACGCAGTCTGCTGTGGCTCTGCCGGGGCATTCTCCCCGAAATCCATAACGACAACCGGATTGATGCCCTTTTCCGCTCTGTGCTGTGCAAGCATCACAAAAATGAGTCCGACCGCAGTAAGAATGAGCGTCATCGTTCCAGTAAACGCACTGCATTCGATATAAACGGCTGCCGCAAGAATCATAACGATCATAATATCCCACACATGGATCCTGCGGTTTCCGATGCAGAGTGCTGCAAGTGTCATATAGAAAACATGTGCTGCAAAATCCGTCGGATAAATCGTTCCAAAGCTCTGTCTGACTCCGCCTCTGACACACGGATAGACAAGATTTTCGATCATTCCAAGCTGTGAAGCTGCCATCGCAGCAAGTAAAATCACAAGACTGACTCCGAAAAATACCGAAAGAATCCTGTCAAACCGGACTGCTCTTGCCCCAACGATCAAGAAACCAACCTCAAACAAAAAGGAATTATCCCCGATCACTGCTGCTGCCACAAATGCCGCAAGGATTATAAGTGCACAGACAAGCTCCTTTGGGCTGTACGGATTATGAAGGCAGAGCATTGCAATCGTATATACCATGATTGCAAAGTATAGTAAAAGCCCAAATTTCGGCGGCCATGCGATTTCAAACATCGTCGCATCCAAAAAATCATGTGCTACAATTACACCAAAAATAACCAGATATGCAATTTCCCACCAGTCTCGTTTTATCGTGCTGTTTTCTCTCACTGCTGCCACCTCTTAGTAATAGATTTTTTTATCGACGCGAAAGCCCTTTTTTACAAATTTAAGCATCTTAGAAAACTGATTGTCGTAAAATTCATTGGACATATGCAGCTTGTTAAAGATGCAGAATACCTTATATTTGTTCTTGACGCATCCATAAATATATGGGCTTTCCTTCTCAATCTTTTTGTTCATCCGCTCCACAACCGGACGGTATTTCTTTTTATCCTTACTCTTAATGAGTGCGATCTGATAATAGCTTGCGATAAACATCGATACCTTCTTTGCCCAGAGCTCCCTTGCTCCATCCGGGCATCCTGGAAGCTCCTTCTCAAAGGCGATCATGCTTAAGATGATCTTGTGGAAGTCCGGAAGCTTCTTAAGCTGGCTTTCTGCCGCAATGCTCTGGTTCACATCACCGATGCGGTAGACATAGAGCTCTTCCTCGACAAGCTGGATCCTTGTTGCCCGGCACATCGGGATCGTTGCGAATTCCTGATCCTCATAAAAGACATGCTCGGTCAGCTTATAATGCTGTTTTTTATAAAATTCGGTCTGATAGGTTACCCCATGGAAGGACATTCCATAATAGACTTCTCCGAAGATCTCCATAATCTCTGGGATCGTATAAAGCTTATTCCTGTCGGATGACGGATTATGGATGTCCCTTGGGATATAGGAGGATGTAATCAGATCATAGTTTTTGAAGCTTGAGATTACAACCTCAGCGGTGGATTTCTCTAAAAGGTCGATCATATGGGAAAGTGCATCGGTCACAACCCAGTCATCTGCATCGACACATTTGAAGTATTTTCCGCTTACATGCTCAACACCGACATTGATTGCCGATCCATGCCCGCCATTTTCTTTATTGATAATGCGAAACGTATCCGGATACAGGTCAACATATTTCTGTGCAACTGCCACGCTGTTATCCGGTGTCCCATCATTGACGACAAGCACCTCAAGCTTTTTCATTTTCTCTTTATCCTCCAGGATAAAGGTTGGCAGGCCTTTGTCTAAGAATTTTTCCGCATTATAGGTTGGAATCACAATTGACAATATCTTTTCCATCTTTTCCCTGTTCTCCTCTATTTCTTGATCAGATGATATAATTTCACGGCAAGCGGAAACAGCTTATAATTACTGTGCCGGATTGCCCAGATACTTTTTTTGGTTACTGCATGAAAGATTCCCGGATAATATTCCCGAAGCCTCTCATCAAAACGCTTCATTTTCTCATAGACGCCCGGCGCATTTCCCATTGCAAGATAGATCTGATACTGGTTCTGCACGGAAAGTGCGATCCCGCGCTCTAAGTATTTCTTCTTGTACTGCTGGATAAACTGGTTGTCGATATAATATTCGAACATGGAGTTAAGCACCTGCATATGATCCTTTGCATGCCGTTTCATGGATTCAATATCCACGCTCTGTCCATTTCTTCCAAGCCGGTACATATATACAAACGTTGGATCGTAATAGACATTTTTACAGTATGGGATCGGATAGAGAATATATTCTGCATCCTCATAATACACATGCTCATCCACCCGGATCTCATTTTCCTTTAGAATCGAGGTACGGATCGTAAGGGAATGAATCTTTATGACCGGTTCACTGACTGCCTCCGCAAAGCCCCATTCCTTCCCATAGTGGTATTTATTGGTGCAGGCATAACGGTCCTCAAGCACCTTCCCGGTTCCATCCTCAACCAGACGGTAATTCGATGCGATCACATCCACATCAATCTTCTTTAATGTCCGGACAAACACTGGAAGGTTCACAGTCTCTACCCAGTCATCGCCATCCACGACCTTAAAATACTTTCCTTTCGCATGCTCGATTCCATAATTAATCCCAGAGCCATGCCCACCGTTTTCCTTATTGTATAAAACAAAGCAGCCCGGATATTTTTCGCAGTATTTCTCTGCAATTTCGGCTGTCCGGTCGGTTGAACCGTCATTAATAATTAAAATCTCGATGTCTCTTAATACCTCCGTGTTCACGAAGGATGACAGACACTGATCTAAATATTTTTCCACGTTGTATGCTGGAACAACAATACTTAAGATCTTTTCCATCGACATCTCCTTTCCTCTTCTATCGCTTCTTAGGCAATTTCGAAACTCTCTTTTACTCACATTTTATTGTTCAAAGTGACAAAAATCTTCGAAGACACGCTTCCGCTACGTGTCGCT
>CAKRLN010000177.1 GCA_934359535.1 uncultured Lachnospiraceae bacterium | reverse complement strand
TGTCCATCCCATCGGCTAGTCTCCGATAGATCAGATAGGACAGTCCACAACCAAACAAAATTCCTGCCACCAATGCCTTTGCCCCGGAAAACAGATTCTCCAAAAAGATCATGCGGCAAAATTCCTTATTTGTCATCCCGATGGAACAAAGCATGGCAAATTCGCGGCTTCTTAGTTCCATGCCAGTTGTGATCGTATTGAAAATATTCGTAATTCCGATCAGAGAGATAATCGTGATAAAACCATACAGGAAAATCGACACTACTGCAAGTAACGAATCCGTCTGCCTTTGTTCCTGATCCTGATTTATAATATTCTGTGCCAGAAATCCATAGTCCTCGATCAGCACGTCCTGAAGCTCATCCGCATTCTCACAGCGATATTCCGCGCGGATATCGGTATATTCCCTGTTTGGCACATGTGCATCCATCCATGCGTCACTGACAATCAGAAGTCCTCTCGGTCTGAAATAACGGTTTTCGCCGAATGGAAGCTTATCCGTTACCTTTGCAATCGTAAGTGTTGTTTTCTGTTCCTCGGAAAAAGCAAATGCTTCCCCGTCTGCACCAACTAATGTTCCATCATCCTTTGATCCATACGTTGCTCCAGCCCATCCGTTTAATGTATCGCCTTTCTTCCAGGCTGTCGGCGCATAGGAAACGGTTTTTCCATCCTGTTGTATAGATGAATCATTTAAAAGAATTGCCTGCTCCTTTACCGTATCATAATCCAGTCCAAGTGTTTTTAAATATCTGCGGTATTCGCTGTCCCCAAGCGAAATCAGCCAGACTGGTTCATAGGATTCCCGGTATTCTTCCGGATAAAAGCGTTCTGATTCCTCCGTATACGGAATATCTGCATCCGGCATCACCAGATTTGTGCTTCTTTCAAGCACTGCTTTTTCTACTCCGCTCTCCTTTACCGATGCCTCTAACATTTCCCGGTTATTCTGCCAGTCCGAAAGCTGCAGGGTCAGATTTGCCCCATCCCGGTTGGTATAATACTGCGTTCCTTTCACCATCATATCCATAAAGGAAAACAGGGCAATAAAAATAGTAACACTTATGATAATGGAAAGCATCGATACCCGGTATTTTCTCCGGCTTCGTTTCATATTTTTGTATGCGATCACACCTCCCGCGCCAAAGAACTTTTTGATCCAGCCCGGCGAGGATACATCCCTTTTCTTTACCGTAATCTCCGTCTGCCCGTGCATCGCAGCAATCGGGGAAACCTTTGCCGCCTTTTTTGCCGGCCGTTCCGCGGAAAGAAAGATGGTTACTGCAGAAAGCATGGCTCCTGCCAGAATTGCAACCCATGAGGTATGAAATTCCAGCGTGATATAAAGTCCTTCCGGGAAAAAGTAATTGATGATTCCAATTACTGCAAAGCATGCAAATACACCGGAAAAGAGCCCGACTGGAATCGCTGCCACTCCAAGCAGAAATGCCTCATAGCGCACATTCTTTCGGATCTGTCTTGGGGTTGCTCCGACGGATGCCAGCATTCCATACAGCTTCATTTTTTCTGTGATCGAAATTGCAAAGCTGTTGCTGATGCAGAAAGCAGAAGCAGTTACAATAATCGTAAGGACAATAGCAATCACAGAATACATAAACGCAAACATACTTTCCCGAAAATCCAGCGTCTCATACCGGATCAGATAAGTATTTTCTGAAAAAGTGTAATCACAAGAATCCAGATTGCGTTCGATCTCCTCAATGCCCATTGTACCATTCTGGAAAAGATACTGTTTCATCCAGTCCGGATCGGCCCCTATGATATCCGCGGTACCCTGTGCACGGTTTTTCAATCCAGGTTTCGTGTAAAGCGCATAGACATCAGCCTTTTTTTCGTATTCCTTTGGAATATTCCCGCCGTCTAAATTCATACAGGTAATGACCGTATAACCAGGCGCCATCCGTTCTTCCACTTCCTCATCAAGCCGTGCCGTAATTCCGACCACTGTAAAGGCTGCTTCAAATTCCGGCTTTAGTGTTTCCCCGTCCGCGTAAGGACAGCCCTGATCGGCTTCCGTTCCATCCGGTAAAAAACGTTTTGAAATGCTAAGATCAAGCGTATCCCCGACTTTGTAATCAACTCCGCCATTCGTTTTGATATGTCTAGAAAGCAAAATCTCATGGTCATTCTGCGGAAGCCTTCCTTCAACCAGCTTGACCGAGCTGTTTTCCATTGCCGTCTGATCCATCGCAATCAGATACAGATACGGCTTATCTTCGTTGATACTGCCAGGAAGACTGGCATAGCCGATATCCGCTTTCTTATAGGTCTGTGCAACATTCCGGTTTTCTTCAATCCGTTTTACCTGATCCGATGGAACATCATAAAAAACATAATGGTAATTTCCGGTTTTCTGCTTCTGATAGGAAACCAGGCTTGCCTGAAGGGACGATGCCATCGTTGCAACGGCAGTGAGCAGCGCAGTTGCAAGAATAATTCCGATCACAGTTACAATCGTCCGTTTCCGGTTCATTTTCAGGTTTAACTGTGTGAGGTGTTTCATAACTGGAGTTTTCATCTTGCTACGCCTCCCTTATAATCCTGCCATCCTCGATCTGAATGATCCGGTCGGCAATTTTGGCAATTTCAAGGTCATGCGTGATCATAACAATCGTCTGCTTATATTTCTGGTTGGATATTTTAAGCAGTTCTACGATCTCGTCACTCGCCTTTTTATCCAGATTTCCAGTTGGTTCATCCGCAAGTACAATCGCCGGATGATTAATCAGCGCCCTTCCGATGGACACTCTCTGCTGCTGTCCACCGGAAAGCTCATTCGGCAGATGCATCTGCCTCTTTTCAAGACCAAGCTCCCGGATCATTTCATCCAAAACTGCCGGATCGACGTCCTGCCCATCGAGCTCACACGGAAGTGTAATGTTCTCCCTTACATTTAAGATTGGGATCAGATTGTAAAACTGATAGATCAGTCCGATCTGTCTTCTCCGGAAAATGGCAAGCTTATCATCATTTAAGGTATAAATATCCTCTCCCTGGATAAAAACCTTTCCGGATGTCGGACGGTCCACACCTCCTAACAGATGCAACAGGGTTGATTTTCCACTGCCGGAGCTTCCGACAATTGCAACAAATTCGCCCTGTTCCACGGAAAAGGACATATCATTGACCGCGATTACTTCATTGTCATTCTGACCATATTTTTTGGTAAGATGTTCTGCTCTTAAGATTTCCATATTCTCATTCCTCCACCTTTGATGCTTTTATCTTACCGGTTTTAAATGACATTTCCGTGACATTTTGTCATTTATTTGAGAAGCTTTATCGTAAAAACTGTCCGGACCGGATCAGATTCCACCTCAAGATATCCATTCTGACGCTCTATGATTGCCTTGGCAAGGGGAAGTCCGATCCCCATATTGTTTCCCGGATCATTTGAAGCACTGTAATAACGCTCAAAAATACGCTTTAACTGGTCTTTTGGTATCGCAGCTCCATGATTTGTCACGGCGATCTGTGTATAAACACTGTTGTCTTTCACCGTTACTTCCACTGCGGTATTTTCCGGGCTGTGTTCGATCGCATTCTTGATCAGATTCAAAATGGCCTCCTTCATCCACCGGGAATCTCCAGTACATGACAGATCCTCCTTCGCGGCATCAATACAAACTATTATATTTTTCAGTTCCATAATCACGTCAAGCTGTTCTATTGCCTCCTGGATAAGTGGAACGACTGGATAAGGTACCTGCTCCAGTTCGATCACTCCGGCTTCAAGTCTTGAAAGCTTCAGCATGGCAACAATCATCCAGTTCATGGAATAAATCTGTCTTGTAATCTCCGATAAAAACCTTTTTTGCATCTGTGGCGGCATATCGGTCTGATCATTTAAATTATCCAGAAGAATCGATGCCGAGGTAAGCGGAGTCTTGAGCTGATGGGAAATATCGGAAACCGATTCCGCAAGCGCACATTTTTTCGCTTTGGAATTTTCTGCCTCCTCCCTCAGAGAAAGTGCCAGCTTATAGAGCTGATTTTTCAGGTGACTCAGCTCATCCTCTGCATTGTCGGAAAGCACAAGATCATAGTGTCCCCTTGCAATCTGATCCATATAGGAAGAAAGCTTCGACAGCTTTTTGCTGCGCCCTTTCAGATAGCTCCAGAAAATCACTCCCAATAAAAACTCCGTTCCTGCCAGAAGAAGCAGCAGCTCAAAAAACATCGTACGCTTATCGGATTCTGCCGCCCGGATCAGGCTTTCCTTTTCGGAATAGCCATACCGCCGCAAAAGCTCCTGCACATTGTGGTATTCTGTCTCATGTGCTTTTTTATATTGTTTAGGATCTGTCAGAAGCTCACTCAGCATATCCATTGCCGCCGTGTCCATTTGTCTTGTGTTTTCTGTTTCCTGCTTCAGCATTTCCTGTACGATCACCGCCGTCACTGTCTGATTCTCGGTCTTTTGTATCCGAAGCAGTTCAAAATGCAGGAACATTCCTGCAATAAGCAGCATACATACGCTGATGATCCCATACAGGATCAGATATTTTCTGGCAGTCTGATTTCGGTAGGCTTCCATTTCATTCCTCCATTTCTGAGATTTTCCCTGTTACTTTCCAAGCCGGTAGCCAATCCCGCGCACCGTTACGATCACCTTTCCTTCTTTGTCCCCAAGCTTCTCCCGAAGCCGTTTCATCGTAACCGTAAGTGTATTGTCATTTACAAAATTCCCAGCCATGTCCCAGATTCCGTTTAACATCTCCTCCCTGGTAAACAGCTTGTTCGGATTCATAAAAAGTGACATCAGAATCTTATATTCAAGCTTTGTCACAGCAATCTCCTCAGTTCCTTTCCACACCTTTCCGGAATCCG
>CAKRLN010000176.1 GCA_934359535.1 uncultured Lachnospiraceae bacterium | reverse complement strand
CTTTGATGTCGTCATTTGCTTCGATCTCGTTTAAGCAGACATTTAACTCATCTAATGTCTCGCTGTTTAATGCATTTAATGCAGCTGGTCTGGAGATTGCAAGTGTAGCAATTCCGTCAGCAACTTCTAACTTCAGGTTCTTGAATTCACTCATCGTAAAAATCCTCCTATGTCTGATTAAGTTCTGCTCATGCCGTCTTCAAGTGGCATGATGATTCTTTATGTTAGTCTCATACTAGCACTTTGATAAAAATTTGTCAATCTTTATTTTGCTACCACTTCTTATGTGGACAGTGGCTTACCTTCGCCGCTGCACGAAGCTCCACATAGCAGCCGCATGCTGCGCAGGTTCCTGCATTTAATTTCTCACATTCTTTGCATACCAAAAGCCGTCTCTCATATTCCTCTTTTGGAACCTGATCTTCCCCTTTGATCGCAGCCTTGTATTTTTTAATCATTGCCTGGTCTGCTTCCGCCATTTCCCTGAGCAGACAGCGTTTGCATATCTTCTGCATTGTATTTCTCCTGTCTTCTTCTGTTTTCTGGGTATTTTTTCAGCTTTTTCTTGGTTTTGATCCCCTTTCAATCTCTGCCTGCGACTTGCACCCGCCCGCAATTCCCATTATAATAGAATTTCAGACAGGGAATTGCACAGCGTTTCGCAATTGTCCCATTCTAATTAAAATCTACCAGAAAGGACAAACCTATGAGTTTTCATACAACCAATGAATTAGACCACTTTCGGTTTCAGGGCGCATACCTCGGTGAGATCCAGTTTACCCCGGGTTCCTTCGTGCTTTATCTTGACAATGTTATCATCCTGCCGGAAAATACGACAAACCGCGACATCCGTGAGATGCGCTGCAACAATTTAGAGCTTCGCATTGCAGAAGGACAGCTGATCCGCTGCATCAAAGAAGGCTATAAGGAATATGATGCCAACGGCAATCTGATGGCAGCCTATGAAGATACCGACATTGATCCTGCGGATTATAAGGATACATTTACCCACCTATGCGAGACGGAAAGCACCATCTTTGCCATCACCAAAAAAGATGATCTCTATACGATCGCGATCGACGGCGAGGAAAATACCTATACGCTTGAAGTAAAAGGCACAGATAACGTGGAAAGCTGGGACCGTTACCTGAATCTTTCCGATTAACAGTCCAGCCCTCATGCACAATGCAGCAGGCATTTTTGATGCGCTGCTGCAATACAATACCATCTACATGGACGCGATCAGCTCTCCAAGCTGGTCGCAAAGCGTCCTTGCCCCATCATAATCCTTCTTCCCAAGGAGTCCGTAAATTCTACCCTCAAGCTCCTTCTTTTTCTGTTCCTTTTCCAGATAATCCTTATCAAAATGGTTCGCATAGATCATCTTACGGAATTTCCTTGCACTGATCCTTCGAATCGTCTGTCCCTCAACATAGAGCACATAATCCACACAATTTGCAATCGTATAAAAATCATGGGAAACCATAAGAAGCGTTCCATTGTACGCCGAAACAGCTTCCTCTAAGGATTCCTGCGCATAAATGTCAAGATGGCTCGTCGGCTCATCCATAAGAAGCAGTCCTGCATTACCGCGTGAAAGAATGGCAAGCTGTAACAGGTTTTTCTCCCCTCCGGAAAGCGAATCAATACGCTGCCCTGACATTTCCCTGGAAAATCCATAGGGAGCCAGATACGCCTCTACTTCTTTTTCTGTCTCAAATCCAGTATCATACATTGTCTCAAGGATCGTCTTTGTCTCATCCAAGGTTTCTCCCTGCATCTGGGACAGATATGCCATTTCCACACCGTCCGCTATCTGGATTGCCGGGTTCTTTTGTTTATAAATATCCTTTAACAGCGTTGTCTTTCCGGTTCCATTTCCACCGACAACCGCCACTTTTTCCCCTGTAAAAAGTGTAAAATCCACATGCTTAAAAAGCTGTTCCTCATACCTTACGCTGTAATCGGAAACCGTAAGCACCGGTGCTCCCTCTTCCGGTTCAAAATCCGTATGAAGCTTAATTTCCGGATGAGGCACTTCGATAAACGGCGATTTCGTCTTTCTTGCCTGAAGCCGTTCGAGCAGGGAAACCCTTGCATGCAGTGCCCGTCCCCTTGCAGCACTGACTACCACAGTTGCTTCCTTTCTGAGACGCTCGACAAGCTTCTGGTTGCGTTCGATCTCTTCCATATCGGAGGCAGCAAGCTCCATCTGCTCGATCTTTGACTGTAACATCAGATAGTGATATTCCACATAGCTTCCGTCAAATTCCTGAAGCTCCATGTTTTCCAGGTGGAGCACCTTGTCAAAGCAGTGATTCAGAAGATAACGGTTATGTGTCACGACAAGCATTGTTCCCTTGTGTCCGTTGATCAGATCCCGGAGGGCATTGATATTGGAAAAATCCAAAAAGGCATCCGGCTCGTCCATAATAAGAAGCGCTGGGCGCGTAATCATTTCGCGGATGATCTGGACTAACTTAAATTCGCCCCCGCTAAGCTCTGCCACATTTAAGTCTGCCGCCTTTTCCAGTCCCGCCAGCTTTAACTGCTTTTTGATGTTGACCTCGTAATTGTCTCCATCCATGGCCGTAAACATATCCCAGGCATCCTGATACTGCTCCATCAGCTCATCCATGTTCTCGGCATGCTCCATTTCGGCACAGATCCGGTTAATCTCGTCCTGTTTTTTCACAAATGGCTCACTGATATAATCAAATACCGTCACATCTGCTTTCTCATCCCGGATGGAAAACTGGCTCACATAACCTACCCTCTGCCCTGGTGCAAGCTGGATTTTTCCATCATAAAGATATTCCTGTGGCTCCCGCAGCATCTCGATTAAAGTACTCTTTCCAGTTCCATTTGTTCCGATTAAAACCGCGTGCTGTCCATCCTCAACCGAAAATGAAATCTTATTGTATAAATCCTTCTGGGGAAAACCGTATGATAAATCCTTTACTGTTAACATGCTGTATCCTCTCTTTTTTGTTCCATTATAGGCATTCGTCTCACTCTGCCCGCGCAGGCTCTAAGTTCTTTCCGGTATAATCAAATCTGCCATCATTTTTCTCTTCAATTGCCTTGATCATATGATAGGTATATTCATTATATGGAGTCGGGATTCCAAGCTCTTTTCCCATCCGCGTCAGCGCACCGGAAAACATATCAATCTCTGTATGGCGTCCGGCATCGAGATCCTGCAAGGTGGAATACCGTGCCGACGGCATCACGGTGCTTCCATGCGTCGAAGCTGCATCGACTTTTTTCAGATCGATCCCTTTTGCTTCTGCAATCGTCTCAAGCTCCTTCCGGAGTCCGTCGCTGATTGCTTTCATATGCACGCTGTCACGGTAACAGCCCACTCCGGCTCCTAATATTGCCTGCGGAAGATTGTTACATACATTCAGCCTAAACTTGCTCCAAAGCTCTTCCCGGATATGCTCCGTATGCCGGAAATGGATTCCCGTATCCGAAAAAAGCTGCGTGACCGCACATACCCGTTCACTTTCATAGGGTGCCTCTGTCTCTCCGAAAATAATTCCAATCGTTGTCTCTGGATCAAAATACACACCGCTTTCCCTCCGGTGGGAGGCAACCTTGATGAGCGCTGGAAGTACATGTGCTGTTCCGATTTTTTCCCCGATGATTTCTTCGCTGTCCACGCCATTCATCAGGCTCATAACAATTGTATTCTCCCCAGCAACTGCTTTTATACTGTCTAGCGCTCCCGGAAGTGCCCCATATTTCAATGCGACAACAAGCAGATCCACACCATGTGCTTCCTGTGGTGTCCACACCTTTGGATAATAGACCTCATCGTTGATCGTACACCCGTTTTGTTTCAGGCGGTCTGCCCGTTCTCCCTCGGCAATCACACCAAGACGGATCTGTTTCTTTTTCGAAAGTCCCCAGATCACATAGGAACCAACTGCTCCTGCTCCTAATATTGCAACCGAATTTATGTTCATGTTCTTTTTCTCCTATAATTCATGATACTATTAGAGAATTGCGAAGCTCTCTTTTGCTCACATTTTATTGTTCAAAGCAATTATAACATCCTTACCTCTTCATGCAAACAGATTTTTCGACTCTTTACCACGGCCTTTATAACCAATGTATCATTGTTGAATAAAGCAGAATATGATACACTAAACCTGTTTGAAATTTTGTCTTGTAATCAATCAAGAAAAGGAGTAATACTATGAGCAGAGGAACCGCTGGAAAAAATTTATGGGCACTGGCGCTTTTAATACTGATTGGAGTTGTAATCGGAGGACTGATCGGACAGCTTGTATCCGGTGTTCCCGCACTTGCATGGCTGAATTATGGACAAACCTTTGGGCTGACACAGCCGGTCATTCTGGATCTTGGAATCCTTGTCATCACATTTGCTTTAACAATCAATATCACAATCGCCGGAATTCTCGGTGTTATACTCGCCATCGTTATTTACCGGTTTCTTTAAAAAATGCAGGAATGTATCTTACTATAACGATACATCCCTGCATTTTATTTTCCTATTTCTTTTCCTTTAAAGCTTCCACAACCTTCGGAAACTCCATAAAATGAGATGCCTTAACCAAAATGGTATCACCTTCCTTCACGTAAGAAAGAAGTGCTTTCGTCATCTCTTCCCTTGTCTGAAAGTAGTGAATGTCACAATCCGGATTCACTGCGGCTGCCGCATCCGCATACTGACATGCCAGCTCACCTGCCGCAAAAAGTGCCGTAATCTTCTTCTCACCAACGACTTTTCCAACGCCATAATGAAGCGCTTTCTCATCAGCTCCAAGCTCTCCCATATCGCCAAGCACCGCAATACTTCTGCCTGCCGCATGGGATAACACCTCTAAGGC
>CAKRLN010000175.1 GCA_934359535.1 uncultured Lachnospiraceae bacterium | reverse complement strand
CCCTTGGCATGATCGGAATTGCAGGGATTACCGTGTTTATTTTGATCGAAAGCTACAGGCTTAACCGTATCAAGGCATGGCTTCATCCGGAGACGGCAGGAGATGACGGCTTTCAGACCTTACAGGGGCTTTATGCGATCGGTTCCGGAGGACTTTTTGGAAAAGGACTCGGACAGAGCATCCAGAAGATGGGCTTTGTGCCGGAAGCACAGAATGATATGATCTTTACGATTATCTGTGAAGAGCTTGGCCTGTTTGGAGGAATCTGTGTCATTTTATTGTTTCTGCTTATGATCTGGCGTATGATGATCATTGCCAATAACGCAAAGGATCTGTTCGGGGCGCTGCTTGTGGTCGGTATCATGGCACATATTTCCCTTCAGGTCATTTTAAATGTTGCCGTTGTTACAAATACGATTCCGAATACCGGAGTGACGCTCCCGTTTATCAGCTATGGTGGTACATCCATGATGTTTCTGATGGCAGAAATGGGGCTGGCGCTGAGCGTTTCTCGTGGAATACGGCTTCAGAATATTGACAGGTAAGGAAAACAGGAGCAGATATGATAAAGGAAGAACGAAAAAGAAAGAAAAGGAAAAAAATATCGATCACCGTGATTCTTGCAATATTCATTACACTTGCGGCTCTTGCACTGATTGTGGTAAAGGTGTTCCGGGTGCAGAAGGTTGTTGTCGATGGCAATAAGCTCTATGATTCGAAGATGATCGAGGATACCATTTTAAATGATGATTATTCGTGGAATTCTTTATATGTATTTCTTAAATACCGCTTCACAAAGCCGAAGACGATTCCGTTTATCGATACGATGGAGGTTACCTTAAAGAGTCCGGGGACCTTGCATATTACCGTGTATGAAAAAGGGATCATGGGATATATTTTCATTCCATCGATTAATGAGAATGCATATTTTGATAAGGATGGACTTGTTGTTGAGACATCATCGGATATTATAGAGAATACACCGATGATTTCCGGTCTCTCCTGTGATCAGGTTGTGCTTTATGAGAAGCTTCCGCTCGACGAGTCAATATTAAAAGAAATTTTAACCCTCACCCAGACCTTGAAGAAGTATGATCTGATTCCGGAGTCCATTACCTATGGCGGAGACAATGAACCGGTGCTTGCCTATGGAAATATTCAGGTTATAGTCGGAAATACCACACAGCTGACACCAAAAATCGAACGGCTCAGTAAGATTATGCCGAGTCTCCAGGGGCTTTCCGGAGTGCTTCATTTAGAAAGCTGGACAGAGAATACGACAAATATCGTGTTTGACAAAGATAAACAAGAGGAATCGTAAGCATTTTCGAATAAAAATCGCATTTTCCTGTTGATTATTTCAGGGAAAAACTATATTATAAGATTATATGGATATGAAAGAGGAGGAAGAACCTTGCTGGAAATAATGACAAACGAAGCTGATGCCAGTGCTAAGATTATTGTAATTGGTGTTGGTGGAGCTGGAAATAATGCAGTAAACCGAATGGTTGATGAGAGCATCGGTGGCGTAGAGTTCATTGGTGTGAATACAGATAAACAGGCATTACAGTTATGCAAAGCACCGACATTACTTCAGATCGGTGAGAAACTTACAAAAGGACTTGGTGCGGGAGCACAGCCGGAGGTAGGACAGAAAGCTGCTGAGGAGAGTGCCGAGGAGATTGCTGCAGCAGTAAAGGGCGCAGACATGGTATTTGTTACCTGTGGAATGGGTGGTGGTACCGGTACAGGTGCAGCACCGGTTGTTGCCAAGATTGCAAAAGAGCAGGGAATCCTTACGGTAGGTGTTGTAACAAAGCCTTTCAAATTTGAAGCAAAGCAGCGTATGATCAATGCGGTATCCGGAATTGACCGTTTAAAGGAGAGTGTGGATACACTGATTGTGATCCCGAATGACAAGCTGCTTGAGATTGTAGACAGACGCACGACGATGCCGGATGCTTTAAAGAAAGCAGACGAAGTGCTTCAGCAGGGTGTTCAGGGTATTACAGACCTGATTAATCTGCCAGCACTCATTAATCTTGACTTTGCCGATGTACAGACTGTTATGAAGGACAAAGGAATGGCCCATATTGGTATCGGAAGTGCCAAGGGTGATGACAAGGCAATCGAAGCTGTAAAGCTTGCAGTTGCGTCTCCGCTTCTTGAGACAACGATCGAGGGGGCAAGTCATGTCATCATCAACATTTCAGGAGATATTTCCCTGATGGATGCTAATGATGCGGCAAGCTATGTACAGGATCTTGCAGGAGATGATGCCAATATCATCTTTGGTGCAAAATACGATGAGACCATGACTGATGAAGCAACGATCACGGTTATCGCAACGGGTCTTGAAGAGGTACAAAAGGGTGTACCAGTTATGTCGAATATGATGAAGTACCAGTCCCAGGGAGCTACCGTAAGACCTACGGTAAGTCCGGTCAGCGGACGTACAACAACTGGTTTACATACGACTGCACAGCCGGGTGTTGCAAGAACTGTTACACCATCCCAGAGTGCAGTGAATCCGACATTCAGTGGAATCCAGAGACCACGTCAGCCGGAGAGTACGGTAAAGCCGGTAGAGATCAGCATTCCGGATTTCTTAAAGAAAAAATAAAAGCACAGCTGGATGAAAAGAGCAGGCAGATTGTCTGCTCTTTTTATGCGTTTTAGGATATTTTTTTATGTGGTCTGACGAATGTTTTTTCGTGTCGATAATTCTATGATTTTCCATGGCAGGTTCTGCTAAAATTTTTTCACGAAATTATTATAATGATACGGGTAGGCAGCGGATCGTTCCGGGCAAAAAAACGGAGGGAGGTGGATGCGTTGTATGTTTTTTATGCAGATGTGTTTGTGATGGAAAACTGCCTCATCAATCTTGCAGTGCTGCTTGCTATCTGTCATCTGGAAAAGCGAAATGGGGGAAAATACAGACTCCGTGTGGTGTCTGCCGCAGTTTTAGGTGCAGTGCTTATGCTTTTTGTACTGCTTTTGGCAGATGGAAGCCGGTTCCTTTTTCTGGCATATTCCTACGGACTTGTGATTCCGCTTCAGCTTGTCATATCCTTTGGTCTGGTGGACCGGAAACATTTTTTCCGGGAATACGTGGAAGGTGTCTTGTTTCTGGCATTGCTTTTTGGGGTTTCCGGGGTGTTTTCGAATCTGTGTGGAATCCGGCGGCTTCCGTTTCTTTGCGTTTTTACCATTGCAATTGTGCTTGCAGAGCTTGGGCATAAGCTTTTCCGTTTTTATGCATTGAGAAAGAAGCTGGTGCCGGTGGAGCTTCGGAATGGAACAAAAAAAATCTCTGCGCTTGGACTTTATGATTCCGGGAACCGGCTTACAGAGCCGTATGGAGGAAGAGCTGTTCACATTGTGGCACCACAGCTTTTAAAAGAACTGTTAAACCCGGAGGAGAACAGGGGAATGCTGATTCCTTATCGGGCACTTGGCAGCTGTGGACTTTTACGCATTTATACGATTTCAGAGCTTTGCATTCTGGAATCGGGAATGGAGCAGAGTATTTCGCCGGCTGTGATCGGGGCAGCAGGGATGGAGCTGATGAAGCAGAAGGATTATCAGATTATATTGAATCAGGAAGTGGAAATGAAATGAATCTTTTGGAAAAATGGAAAACAGTATTATTCATACGCAGGGGAATAAAACAGGAAAATGAAGTATTATACATAGGCGGTTCGGAGGTTCTTCCCCCACCGCTTGCGTCAGAGGAAGAGCAAAAGTGCCTGACAGCTCTTTTGGGAACGGACAACAAGGAAGCAAAGGAAAAGCTGATCGCACACAATCTGCGTCTTGTCGTGTATCTTGCAAGAAAATTTGAAAATACGGGTGTGGGAGTGGAGGATCTGATCTCGATTGGAACGATTGGCCTGATCAAAGGAATTAACACCTTTAATCCGGAGAAGAAGATAAAGCTTGCAACCTATGCCTCACGCTGCATTGAAAACGAAATTTTAATGTATTTGAGAAGAAATAATAAAACAAGACTTGAGGTATCCATCGATGAGCCGCTTAATGTGGATTGGGATGGAAATGAACTTTTGCTTTCTGATATTCTTGGAACAGATGAGGATATCATCTACCGGGATATGGAGACAGAGGTCGAGAAACGGCTGCTAAAAAAAGCCGTGGAAAAGCTTGATGACAGAGAACGGGAAATCATTATGCTGCGTTATGGGATCGGACAGCCCAATGGCAGGGAAATGACACAGAAGGAAGCTGCTGATGCGCTTGGGATTTCCCAGTCGTATATCTCCCGCCTGGAAAAAAAGATTATGAACCGTCTGAAAAAGGAAATACAGAAATATGAATAAAAAAATGACGAAAAAAAATGAAAATTCAAGAAAAAAATATACAATATGACAGAAAAGTGGTAAAATAAAAACATCAAAAATAACATCGCATAAATTGTGCGATAAAAGGAGATGGGAACTATGTTACTGGAGTTTTTGGGTGCGGATCATGAGGTAACAGGAAGCTGTCACTATGTCACATTTGGGGATATCCACCTTCTGGTGGATTGTGGTATGGAGCAGGGGCCGGATATGTATGTGAATCAGCAGATTCCGGTCAATGCATCAAGTATTGACTATGTGTTTGTCACACATGCACATATTGATCATTCCGGGCTTTTGCCGCTTTTATATAATCATGGGTTCCGTGGACAGATTTTTGCAACAAAGGCAACCTGTGAGCTTTGTAATATCATGTTAAAGGATTCTGCACATATCCAGGAGTTTGAAGCAGAATGGAAAAACCGTAAGGCAAGGCGTGCAGGACTTCCGGAAGTAACGCCGCTTTATGATTTAAATGATGCCACAGGAGTTTTAGAGCACTTTGTATCGTGTGAGTATCATGACATGGTTGATGTCTGTGA
>CAKRLN010000174.1 GCA_934359535.1 uncultured Lachnospiraceae bacterium | reverse complement strand
CATATTGATTCCCCGCGTATGGATTTGAAACAGGTTCCGTTATATGAGGATACGGAAATGGCACTGCTTGATACCCATTATTATGGTGGAATCAAGAAATACCAGTGGGTAACACTTCCACTTGCCCTTCACGGTGTGATCTGCAAAAAGGATGGAACAACCGTTCCGGTATCCATTGGAGAAAAGCCAGAGGACCCGGTATTTGGTGTGAGTGATCTGCTGATTCATTTGTCAAATGACCAGCTTGAGAAAAAGGGCGCAAAGGTCATCGAGGGCGAGAATTTAGACGTTCTGATCGGAAGCATTCCGGCAGAGGAAAAGGACGAAAATGGCGAGAAGATCAAGGACCGTGTGAAAGCCAATATCTTATCAATTTTGGAGAAGGAATATGGAATCGATGAGGATGATTTTATCTCCGCTGAGATCGAGGTTGTACCGGCTGGTGCGGCAAGGGATTACGGCCTTGACCGCAGCATGATCATGGGATACGGACATGATGACAGAGTATGCGCTTATCCATCTTTCCGCGCAATGCTTGAGGTGGAAGCACCGGAATACACAAGTGTATGCCTTTTAGTTGACAAGGAGGAGATCGGAAGCGTTGGAGCATCCGGAATGGAATCCCGTTTCTTCGAGAACTGTGTTGCCGAGATTATGAATTTAACCGGAACCTACAGCGAGCTTCTGGTACGCCGTGCTTTAAAGAACTCCAAGGTATTATCCTCCGATGTATCCGCAGCCTTTGATCCGAATTATCCATCCGTTATGGAGAAAAAGAACGCTGCATATTTTGGAAAAGGCCTTGTATTTAACAAATACACCGGAGCACGCGGCAAATCCGGCTCCAACGATGCTAACGCAGAATATGTTGCAAGGCTTCGCAATATCATGGATTCGAATGATGTGTCCTTCCAGACTGCCGAGCTTGGCAAGGTGGATCAGGGTGGCGGTGGAACAATCGCTTACATCCTTGCAAATTATGATATGAATGTTATTGACAGCGGTGTTGCAGTTCTTAATATGCATGCACCTTGGGAAATTATCAGCAAGGTCGATCTTTATGAAGCTTTAAGAGGCTATGTTGCTTTCTTAAAAGAAGCATAGTGGTGGAAAAGGAGAACAGCAGGTGATACAGAAAGAATTTTTAGAGCAGTTATCTGCCATCCTCCCGGAGAATGCAATTTATCCGGATGAACCAATGAGCAGGCACACAACCTTCCGCATCGGCGGAAGTGCGGATGTGCTTGTGACACCGGATATCACACAGGCAGCAGAGATCAGGATGCTTTGTAAGAGAATGCACATGCCGCTCACGGTAATTGGAAATGGAAGCAATCTTCTTGTCGGAGACAAAGGAATCCGTGGCTGTGTTATGGAATTTACCAGACCGGCCGGGGAGATTTTGGTATCGGGAGAACAGATAACGGTTCAGGCCGGTGTGCTTCTTTCCAAGGCAGCAGCGGTGGCAGCAGAGCATGGCCTTACCGGGCTGGAATTTGCAGCAGGAATCCCAGGAACCATAGGCGGTGCAGTTGTCATGAATGCGGGTGCCTACGGTGGTGAGATGAAGGATATAATTCTGGATGTGGATGTTCTTACAAAAGACGGTGAGAAAAAGACGATTCCGCAGGAAGCACTGGATCTGTCCTACCGCCATAGCTGTATCCCAAAGGAAGGGTATTTTGTCCTTTCCGCAAGACTTCAGCTGAAAAAGGGAGACGGGAAAGAAATCCGTGCAGTTATGGCGGAACTCCGCGAGAAGCGCGTGAGCAGACAGCCACTTGAATTTCCAAGTGCCGGAAGTACCTTTAAAAGACCGGAGGGCTACTTTGCAGGTAAGCTTATTGAGGACTGCGGACTGCGCGGATATACCGTCGGCGGCGCACAGGTTTCAGAGAAGCACTGCGGTTTTGTGATAAACCGGGGAAGTGCAACTGCTTCAGAGGTCAGGGAACTGATTTTAGATGTACAAAAGAAGGTTTATGAGAAGTTTCAGGTCCGGATTGAGCCGGAAGTGAAGATGATGGGAGAGTTTTAGCATGAAATACGTAATCGTGACAGGAATGTCCGGAGCAGGGAAATCAACAGCCATGAAAATGATGGAGGATATGGGATATTTTTGTATTGACAACCTTCCAATTCCTCTGATTGAGAAGCTTGTGGAGTTTTCCGATCAGTTTGGTGCAGAACGCCAGAAGGCTGCAATCGGTATTGATGTGCGGAATGGAGCGGATCTGGGAGAGATTCCGGACCTCCTCGAACGGTTAAAAGGCTATGGCCCGGATATTTCTTTTGAAATTCTGTTTCTGGATGCGGAGAATGACGTACTTGTCAAGCGTTATAAGGAGACAAGGCGCAATCATCCGCTTGCCGGACAGGAGCGCGTTGAACAGGGGATCAAAAAGGAGCGTGTGGAGCTTGCATTTTTGAAAAAGCATGCAGATTATATCATCGACACAAGCCAGCTTCTTACAAGGGAGTTAAAGGGCGAGCTTGAGAAAATTTTTATCCAGAACCAGGATTATAAGAATCTGTTTGTTACGATTCTTTCCTTTGGCTTTAAATATGGTATTCCATCGGATTCCGATATCGTAATGGATGTGCGTTTTCTTCCAAATCCATATTATGTGGAGGAGCTTCGGCCGAAGACCGGGAATGATAAAGAGATCCAGGATTATGTGATGCAGTTTCCGGAGGCAAACCAGTTTTTGGACAAGCTTGAAGATATGATTAATTTTCTGATCCCGAATTATATTTCCGAAGGAAAAAACCAGCTGGTGATTTCAATCGGCTGTACCGGGGGAAAACACCGCTCTGTGACACTTGCAAACGAGCTTTATAAGCGGCTGTCCGGCAAGCGGGAATTTGGATTAAAAATCGAGCACCGCGATATCGGAAAGGATGCGCTGAGAGGAAAGTAACATGTCATTTTCAAGTGAAGTCAAGGAAGAACTTGCAAGACAGTACAGTAAGAGCCGGCACTGCCAGCTTGCAGAGCTTGCTGCACTTGTATTTACGGAGGGACAGATCCGGCTGAAGCCGCTGACTTTGCAGTTTCTGTCAGAGAATTCCATCTTACAGGAAAAATATGCCATGCTGATGAAACGGATTTTTGAGGTGGACATTACAAAGGAGCTTTCTCCGGCTGATACGATGCGCGTGTTAAATGCATTAAAGATTACGGATGATTTACAGCTTTTAAAGCATGCACATGATACGGTATCTCTGCGGGGAGCAAGAATGAACAGGCTTCTTGTGCAGCAGACATGTTGTAAGCGTGCCTTTATCCGCGGCATGTTTTTAGCAGCCGGTTCGATCAGCAATCCGAACAAATCCTATCATTTTGAAATTGTCTGTGGAAGCCAGATCCAGGCGGAGCAGTTAAAGGACATTATGGGAAGCTTTGAGGCAGATGCAAAGATTGTTATCCGCAAGTATCATTATGTTGTCTATGTTAAGGATGGTTCCCAGATTGTTGATATGTTAAATGTCATGGAAGCGTATGTATCGCTTATGAATCTTGAAAACGTGCGCATTTTAAAAGAAATGCGCAATTCGGTAAACCGTAAAGTGAACTGTGAGACTGCCAATATCAGCAAAACAGTGAACGCGGCAGTCCGACAGATTCAGGATATCGAGCTGATACGTGACACGATGGGGCTTGACAGCCTGCCGGAGCAGCTCTATGAGATTGCACAGGTGCGCTTAGAGCATCCGGAGAGCCCGCTTAAGGAGCTTGGTAATTATCTTGATCCGCCGGTTGGCAAATCCGGTGTAAACCACCGTCTCCGGAAAATTGCAAAGATTGCAGACGATCTGAGGTAATGGGAAGCTTACAGTATTTTATGGTTAGGAGTATTTCATGTCATTATGAGGAAAATTTTATTTATTTTGAATCCGCATTCCGGGAAAGGTCTGATCCGGAACTATCTTGTTGACATTGTTGATACGATGGTAAAGGCAGACTGTGATGTAACAATTTATACGACGCAGGAACGCGAGGATGCGACAAGAAAGGTTTCGAGTGAGGGGGCACTGTTTGACCAGATCGTCTGCAGTGGTGGTGATGGAACTTTGGATGAGGTTGTGACTGGAATGATTCAGGCAGATCTTCACATTCCGCTTGGCTATATTCCGGCGGGCAGTACGAATGATTTTGCAAATTCGCTTGGAATCGAAAAGGAGATGCGCCTTTCCTGTTTGACAGCGGTACACGGATCACCATTTCCATGTGATGTCGGAAGGTTTAATGACGATACGTTTGTGTATGTTGCCGCATTTGGACTTTTTACGGAAGTGTCCTATCAGACACCGCAGCAGTTAAAAAATATTTTCGGTCATGCAGCATACATTCTTGAGGGGGCAAAGTGTCTTCGGGATATTCCATCCTATATTATGCAGGTGGAATATGAAGGATGCCGCATTCAGGATGAATTTATCTATGGAATGATCTCAAATTCCATTTCGGTCGGAGGCTTTAAAGGAATGACCGGACCGGATGTAAAGCTTGATGACGGGGAATTTGAGGTGACGCTGATCCGTAAACCACATAATCCGATCGAGTTAAATGAGATTTTAGGATGCCTTACAAATCTGATTGATGATTCGGATATGGTATATACATTTAAAACAAACGAATTACATATCACCTCAAAGGACAGCGTCGCATGGACCTTAGATGGAGAATTTGGCGGCGAACATGAATCGGTATGTATCCGTGCACTCCAAAAACGGATTGATATTTTAGTTGACGAAGAAGAAGCTGCAAAAGTATCAAAAGATTGTCAATAATTTAACTTTATTTTTGCCGGGAAATGTAATATAATCATAGTAACTTAATATTAGGAGGATAATCAATATGTTAGTATCTGCAAAAGAAATGTTAGACAAAGCAAAAGCTGGCCATTACGCAGTAGGTCAGTTCAACATCAACAACTTAGAGTGGACAAAATCTATTCTGTTAACAGCTGAAGAATTAAAATCCC
>CAKRLN010000173.1 GCA_934359535.1 uncultured Lachnospiraceae bacterium | reverse complement strand
GGCATGAAAAAACGAATTATAAGCTTTCTTCTTGCCGGGGCAATGGTATTTACCACCATACCCATGTCCGCCATGGCAGAGGAAAACAAGTCAAAATACGGCGATGTCAATGAGGATGGCAGTGTTGACCTGTTAGATGTCCTTGTTTTAAAGAAATATTTAAATGATAACAGTAGGACGATCAACATGATAAACGCCGATGTAAACGGCGATGCAGCGGTCGATCAGACCGATGTTTCGGTCCTGTTAAAATACATTGCAAGATATGTGGATACTGAGACAGAATCCGGCTTCCGCACGGTAAGCTTTTATGATGGAGACCGATTGATCGATACCTTGCTTGCAAAGAAGGATGAGGCGCTTGGCGCGGTTCCGGATCCAGCCAAATCTTCCAAGGAAAATGCAACGCTCCTTGGCTATTATCTTGATCCAGCCTGCACGAAGCCATTTTATGCAGAGGATCCGGTTACGGATAATCTGACCGTTTATGCGAAGTATCAGAAGCTTGAGAATCAGGAATCCTTAAATATTACTTCATTTGCACAGATGGATGCAGAACCGGATCTGACCTTTGAGATTAAAAAGGTTTCCGGTGGAGTGCTTCCGGAGAATGCAGCGACACTGACAGTAAAGGATGGCTCGGATCCGGTTGCAATCACTGTGACAGAGAGCGGAAACGGGGTATACACAGTCAGCGCACCAGAAGGCTATAACAAGGGCTGCTCTTATGAGCTGACACTTGCAGACGGATGGGTATTCAACGAAAAAGAATCTACGATCCGTACCGCGGCATTTTCCATCCAGATGGATGAGGTCGAGAATTTAAAGATGTCGGATGACATCAAATACGTTGCTGATGATGAGGACGTTAATTACACCGTAAGTGGAATGGAATATGATGAGCTTACAAGTGAGCTTGTGACAGAAGACGGTGGTGTAATTGAATATAGCGGAGACAGAAGTCCTGAAAAAGACGGAATCGGTGAGGGAGATCTTGTCTGCGTATACGTTGGAACGAATCCACTTGAGCGAAGCACGGACAATGCAAAGGAGCTGATGGATCCGGCTGTTTACGTAAAAGCAGTTCGTGTAACAGCAGATTCGGTAGCCTTTGAGCCTCTTGGCAAAAATGAGCAGGCAGACCTTTACAATGTACCGGACAACTTCCCGATCAAGGTGGATGCACTTTCCGATGCGGATACCGGAAAGGTCAATATCAAAGATCTTGATACTGATCTGTATCAGGAGATGATGGGAGAAGAAGAAGGCACAAAAGAGAAAGCGCTCGAAAATATTGAAGCTGGTGATTTTATTACCCTTTATACATCCAGTGATTCCGTAGAGTCCGAAGCGGATGTACGCTATGGACAGATCACAAAGTACAATGAGAAGAGCGGAGAGATCACCTACGAAAAGACAACGGAAGAGGCAATCCTCTCCAGTATGGATCTCTATAGCAATATCGACGCAAAGGGTGATGACTACATCACAGAGGAAGAAAAGGATGAGATCGAGGAAACCGTTCTTGCCCAGATTCAAGAGAGCAGCTTTGCAGAGGATGCAGCAGCTTCCTTAAGTGATATGTTAAATGCAGCAGCTAGCATGGATGCAGAGGCCTATGCGTTAAGCGGCATTGAAGTCTACGATGCCGAAGGACAGGCTGTTGAGGGCGGACTTGCGGCATTAAACCTTTCTAAGAAATTTGAGCCGGCCGAAGGACTTGACATCAGCGTGGAGCTTATTAAAAACGGAGAACAGCTGCATTATAATGGCGGTGTACAGCTTGCTGTAACGGTCAATGGAGATTTCCAGGCTGAGGCAGAAGAGGGCACGGTACATATCAAGCTTGGTGCAACCTTTATCCAGGAAGTTTATCTACATCCGGCAGTGCGCGGAAGCATCGTAACCAAGAAGGTTCTTGGCTTTATTCCGGTTCCTACCGGAGTTGAGGTCAATGCGACGGTTGACATTAAGAGCTACAGTGCAGTTTCCTTCGAGGCACAGATGTATACCGTTGAGCCGGAGGAACAGAGCACCTGGGAGAAATTAAAAGAAATTTTCGCAGATCCAACTGAGGTACTTGGACTTTCCAATCTTCCGGCTAACTGGGATTCGGGACTCCGAACCGTAGGCGATGTAATTGGAAAGATCGAAGAGACACAGGAGAAGCTTGATCAGGCAGCAGAAACCGAAGAGAAGCTAGAAGGCTACCGGGAAGACCTGGATACACTCTGGAGCGTTGTAGAAGCAACCGGAGAGATGACAAGAGAAGACTGGCAGGCAATGGGCGAGGCACTTGGAAAGTCAAGCATTGCATCCGATTTCATGGATATGATGGATCTTGCGACTGAGACAGGTGCATCCGCAGAGTACATTGAGTCCTTAGAGGCAATGATGGACAAATATAGCGAGACCGTCCAGAGAGAATCTGGCTGGATCACGCTTGTGGAAAAAGAGATTGCTTCAACTGAGTACTGTATCTACGGCTTTGTGATCGGGGCACAGACAGACTTTGTTGTACGCTCTGATATGAGTATGGCAATCGGTTCGAACCTTGAATATGAGGTTGGAAAGCGTTACTGCTTCTGGTTTAAGATCGGTTTATTCAGCCCATCCGCAGGAAGCTCTTCCATGGATCTGATCGATGAGCATTTCCGCTTCCAGTTCTATGTTATGGGACGTCTGGGACTGAAGGCCGGAGTGGATGCAAAGCTTTATGTTGGAATCGGAAGTGGAAAGTTTGCTTCCGCAGGCATTAAATCAGAGCTTGGGCCTTATGTGAAGCTGTACGGATTCTTCATCTATGATTATGAGAAATACAGGTCACAAAATACAGCAGTCTGGGCTGCAAAGGAACAGAAGGCCGGCGCATTGTATGTTGACTTTGGAATGTATTTTATTTTAAGCTTCGAGGCAAATGCGATCGGAAAACTGTTTGAATACAGCTATGACTTTATCAACACGGAGATCCCGCTTCTTGAAGCAGGAACAAAGCGTTACTGCTATAATAATTCCTATGAGCCGGAGGATGATGAGGTAGTCGTAGTCCGTGATGCCGATGGCAACAGCACAAACGGCATTGATATGGAAGCTCCGGACAGCATTTTTGCACTTTCCTACATTGATCTTGTGACTGGTGTAAAGGGAAGCCAGGTATTAGATTATAACCGGTACAACGTTACGATGTCGAACAGTAAGTTCAAGTTTGATAAGGATACCGGTGTGATCAGCGTGGATGTGCCGCAGGGCGAGCGTTATATGGAATGTGATATGACAATCACCTATCTTGGTAATAAGCTGGCATTTTCCAATATTGATATGAGTGTGACGGTTCCTCTGATCTGGACGAATCTTTCAACGGATGAGCTGAAGGAATTCTATACGGCTTCTGTCCGTGTCGGAAATGACGAGGACGGCTATCAGACGGTATGGAGCACCAAGGTCCGGAAAAACCAGGAATTTGATCTTCCATCGGAGGATGACATCAAAGCGATGTTGAACTGGAATGATGATCAGTATATCGAAGGAACGGGCTATGACGGTCAGAAGACAACCGGACTGACACTGATCCAGAATGTAACCTATGACTATCATGTAGATTTCCGGGAATATGAGGTTACGGTAACTGGCATCCAGAATGAGGATGGCACGACACATGATAAGACCTATACCGCAAAATACGGGGAGGCATTTGACTTTAGTGACCTTGCAGCAACAAAGACAGCCATTGAAGGCGAGAAGTATACGAAGTTTACCGAGCTTACAACGGATGCGGTCATTGCTTCGACCGGAGCGGACGGACAGCAGAAGGAAGAGCCAATTGACCTGAGCAGAAGAATTGATTCTGAGATGGCAGCGGTATTAAGAAACGGCATTACCGCAGAAGCAAATTACAAAGATAATGGCGTGAATGCAACGTTCTCCTTTGTGGGACTTTCCCATGAGAATGTGACTCAGCTTGTGGAAAAAGGAACGGTTCCTTCGACAACAGCGTTAGAAGAGATCGTATCCGATGAAGGACTTGCAATCAAGGAGATTACACCGGTTCTTGGAACTGTAAACGGTGCAGTAAGCTATCAGGTTATCTGTGGTGAGCTGGAGGGACCGGAAGGAACGATTAATTTTGAAACAAATGGCGGTGAACAGATCACTCCGGTCAAGAAAGTGGAAGGAAGCTTAATCGGAACCTTAAAGACTCCGACAAGAAAGGGCTATACCTTCGGCGGCTGGTATTCCGATAAAGAGCTTACCAGGGAATTTAAAGAGCGCAAGATGCCATCCGGCACAACAACACTTTATGCAAAATGGACCGCAAACACGTATACTGTTACCCTTGATGTCAACAGTGGAAATGCATTAGAGGAGGGACAGAATACAAGAAATGTAATTTTCGGAGAAGCTTACGGTGAGCTTCCACAGCCGGAGAAGTCAGGCTATGGCTTCCGGGGCTGGTACACGGATGCAACCGGTGGAACTGAAATTACGGCGGATACAGTCTATGAGACGGCTGCAAACCAGAAGCTCTATGCACACTGGGAGGAGTTAATAGAGATCGACCGTGCTGTATTTGACTTCGGAGAAGCAGAGACCGATGACGTCTATGAAAAGGGACAGACCTATTTACCAGAATATACCTTTGTTCCGGAAAACAGTCAGGGAGCAGCAGAGGACAGCTTCACCTTTAAGTACATGAGACAGGGCGACAGCGATTATGTGGAAGCACCACAGAAAGCCGGAACCTATAACGTTACGATTTCCCGTCCGGGCGATAATACGTATGCAAAATTCGAGCAGACCTATGAGGCAGTGCTGACGATCCAGAAGGCAGACCGTACGATTGAGCCGGTTGGAGAGGTAACGGAGGCTGGTTATACGTATCTGACAATTGACGGAAGTGTAATCGACGATCTTGATCCGAACGCGGTATTAAGCTATAGCACAAATAATACCGGAAAGGGTGAGAACTACAGAGTAACGACGGCCCTTACG
>CAKRLN010000172.1 GCA_934359535.1 uncultured Lachnospiraceae bacterium | reverse complement strand
TAGTACATAAGAATGAATTTTCAGAAGGGACGATGAGGGGATGGAAACATACGATGAAGGTTACTTTCGGGCCAAAGCAAATAAAAGAGGTGTTCTGACGTGGTTTGCACTGAATGTGATCGTATCAATTTATTACTGGATTAAAGTACAGAGAGGGTCGCTTCACATGGAATTTTTTATGATTTCCATGGTTGCCGGATGGCTTGCGCTTGCAGCTGCGGTTGTAGTGCTGAAGTTAAAGGGCACAGAGTATAAGCAGTATAAGTGGGTGCTTGGCGGCGGGTATATGTTTTTCTATGCGGTAATTGCATGGATGTCGATGGATAAGAATTCATATATTTTTATTCTTCCGCTTCTTTCCATTCTTGTTCTTTATAAGGATCCGAAATACATCCGGACTATGATGGGCATTACGATGTTTGTCATGATTTCAAGCAATATTTATAAGGGACTGGCAAAGGATATGATGGATTTTGTTGCCAGTGAGGAATGTGTCCTGCAGTTTACAATTGTACTTTGCTGTTATGCCGGCACGAACATGGCGATCAATCATCTGGTTGCATCGGATGGAGCACTGACCGCTTCTATCAAAAGCAATCTTGCACGTGTGGTAAAGACCGTAGAGCAGGTCAAGGATGCAAGTAATGCCGTTGTAGATGGTGTCACGGTCGTAAGAGAGCTTGCGGATGAGAATAAGGCTGGTGCGAATGATGTTGTAAATGACATGAAGCAGCTTGCAGAAAATAATGAAGTATTGAATGAAAAAACACAGTCTTCTGTTGAAATGACGAATGTAATCGACACGCAGGTAAAAGAGGTCGCACATCTGATGGAGGAGGTTGTCTCCCTGATTGAAGGTTCCGTTGAGCACGCAAATACCAGTGCAGATGAGCTGGTTGAGGTTGTAGATACAACGAACAAAATGGCAGATCTTTCGAGTCAGGTGGAACAGATCCTAGACACCTTTAAGGAAGAATTCAAGAAGGTAAAGGAAGAGACCGGAACAATCGAGGGAATTTCGAACCAGACGAACCTGCTTGCACTGAATGCTTCAATTGAGGCGGCAAGAGCCGGGGAAGCCGGGAAAGGCTTTGCAGTCGTCGCTGATGAGATCCGTGATCTAAGCAGTGGAACAAAGACTTCATCCAACAGTATCATGGAAGCACTTTCACATCTGGAGGTTACTTCGGAAAAGATGATGGAGGCAATCGCGGAGACAGTCGAATTGATCCAGGTGAATATTGAAAAGGTATCGAATGTCAATAAGAGTGTGACCAATATCACGAATGATGCAACGACATTAGGAGAGAATATTAAAGTTGTTGATCATGCAGTGAAAGAGGTGGAAAGCTCGAACCATACTTTGTCAGACAATATGACACAGGTGGAAGAAGTCATGGAGACTATGACACAGAGCATTGATGGTGCAGAGGAGACAACACGCATGATGTTAAGCAAATACGATGCAAGTGCAGCGAGTGCAGCAGACATTGAGACGGTTGTCGGACATCTGATGCAGGAGCTTGGTGTTGGCGGCTTCATGGGAATCCAGGATGTACAAAAGGGCATGAAGATTGTGCTTGTGCCGGATACTGACGGTAAAAAGACGGAATTTATCGGAGAGGTAGAGGCCTGTGATGGCCAGAGGGTTTTTGTAACATTAAGTGACAGAAATGCCATACTTGCAGATAAGCGGGATAAGCATATTACCTGTCAGCTGCGCATTGTTGTAAACAACGTCTTATACAGCTGGAGCAATGTAAATATCCAGAGTACGAAGACAGGAGAAGAAGGGGCGTATAAGCTTCTTGTTGAAGGAAATCCGCAGGTATTTAACCGTAGAAAATATCCGCGTATGCCGATTGCGAACGGATGTACGGTCAAGCTTAAGGATGATGGAAAGACCTGTAATGGCCATATGGTCAATATCAGTGCCAATGGCTTTGCTTTTAGCGTAAGTGATCCTGCTTTTGAGAGCCTGAAGGGGAAGAATCTTACGGTAGAGGTTTCAGATTTCCCGGTACTGAAAGGAAAACCACTAGAGGGCTGTGTGATCCGCTGCTCGAATAACTCCGGAGAATATATTGTCGGATGCAGAATGCCACAGGACAGCATATTAGTGAAAGAATATGTAAGTAAGAACTATAGCGAATAGTGGGGTTGCAATTTATAGAGATATCGAGGTATAAAATTTATGAAACAGTATGATGTGATTATCGTTGGGGCAGGACCGGGAGGTATTTTTTCCGCATATGAACTGATCCACCGTTCACAGGACTGCAGGGTTGCGGTGTTTGAGGGTGGACATCCCCTGGAAAAGAGAAAATGTCCGATCGATGGAGATAAAGTAAAGAGCTGCATCGGCTGTAAAAGCTGTTCGATTATGAGCGGCTTTGGAGGTGCAGGTGCATTTTCCGATGGAAAATATAATATTACCAATGATTTTGGCGGTACATTATACGAATATATTGGAAAACAGAAAGCAATCGACCTGATGCGTTATGTGGATGATATCAACATGAAATATGGCGGTGAGGGAACAAAGCTGTATTCGACAGCTGGAACAGGCTTTAAAAAGATCTGTTTGCAAAATAAGCTGAATCTTTTAGACGCATCAGTGCGTCATCTTGGAACAGATATCAATTACATTGTGCTGGAAAATTTATACGCAGATCTGAAGGATAAGGCAGACTTTTATTTTGATACCCCGGTACAGCATATCGAGCTGATCGAAGAGGGAAGAGAAGGATACCGTGTTATCACAGAGAACGAAAGCTATGAATGTAAGCAGTGCATCGTATCGGTTGGACGAAGCGGAAGCAAATGGATGGAGAAGGTCTGCAACGAATTAAAGATTCCGACGAAATCCAACCGTGTCGACCTTGGTGTGCGTGTGGAGCTTCCAGCGGTCATTTTCTCACATCTTACGGATGAGCTTTATGAGAGCAAGATTGTATACCGCACAGAACAGTTTGAAGATCATGTGCGCACGTTCTGCATGAATCCGAAGGGGAGTGTTGTAACAGAGAATACAAATGGCATTATCACGGTAAACGGACACAGCTACGAGGATAAGGAGAAGCAGACGGAGAATACGAACTTTGCACTTCTTGTCAGCAAGCATTTTTCCGAGCCATTTAAGGACAGTAATGGTTATGGTGAAAGCATTGCCCGTTTAAGCAATATGTTAGGCGGTGGTGTGATTGTACAGCGTTTTGGAGACCTGATCCGCGGACGCCGCAGTAATCCCAAGCGTATCGAAGAAGGCATTGTTGTTCCGACACTGGATGCAACACCGGGAGATTTAAGTCTCGTGCTTCCGAAGCGTATTTTAGACGGTATTATTGAGATGATTTATGCTCTGGATAAAATCGCACCGGGAACAGCAAATGATGACACGTTATTATACGGTGTCGAGGTCAAATTCTACAATATGGAGGTAGAGCTTGACGAGCATCTTGAGACGTTGTACAAGGGACTTTATATTATCGGTGACGGAAGCGGAGTTACACATTCCCTGTCACATGCCAGCGCAAGCGGTGTGTATGTTGCAAGAGAAATTCTTGCAAAAGAAAACCAGAAATAGAATAATTCCTCCTGATTTCCACATACTACCCATACAGTTCAAATATGGAAAGTATGAAGAAAACAGGAGGAATTTTATGATATGAAAGCAACAGGAATTGTCCGCCGGATCGATGATCTTGGAAGAATTGTGATTCCAAAGGAAATCCGAAGAACGTTAAGGATACGTGAGGGAGACCCACTTGAGATCTTTACGAACCGGGAGGGGGAGATTATGTTAAAAAAATATTCCCCGATCGGGGAGCTTGGCGAGTTTGCAGCAAGCTATGCAGAGAGCCTTGCTGCTGCAACCGGAGATCTTGTCTGTATTACGGATCGGGATTATGTAATTGCAGCAGCAGGACCAAAGAAGAAGGAGTATGAGGGGAAGCCGTTAAGCAGGGAATTTGAGGCACTGATTGAAAAACGGGGCACACTTTTAGCAAAAGCGGAGGAGGATACCTGTATTCCGGTCACGTTAGATGACAAGGGAGGTTTTTTATTCGAAACGATTACTGTGATCTTATGTAATGGAGACTGCATTGGAGCAGTAGCCTTATATGGAAAAGATGAAAAAAAATATTCCGGGGAAGCAAAAAAACTGCTGGCATCTGCAGCGGCACTGTTTCTTGGAAGACAGATGGAGCAGTAAAAAATCAGGGAACTGGTCGCATTTTTGAACCGATCAGTTCTCTGTTTGCATATTTCGGATAAAAAGTATAAAATACCATAGTAACAATTGTGCATATAAGGAGATTCATATGGCGAAGAAAAAGAAGAAAAGGAAGCAGCACCGCTTCTTCTGGTTTATGGTGAAGTTACAGATTGTGCTGATGGTTTTTGTTCTTGCCGGATTAGGATATTATTATTTTGGCGGTTATGCTGTGGAGGTTCAGGATCTGAAAAAAGAAGCGGTACAGCTTGTCAGTGATTCAACAAACGATACGTTTGTTCCGGCTCATACATGCTCTGTTTATGATATAAACGGAGATCTGATTTCAGAGACGAATGGAGATAAGGATGCGGTATATGTCAAATATGAGGACATTCCGGCAGACTTTGTGACGGCAATGATCAGTATCGAGGACAAGAAATTCTACCAGCACAGCGGTGTGGATTACCGCGCAATTCTCCGTGCTGTGAAGGCAGCGCTTGAGAAGGGAGAGGCAAGCCAGGGTGGAAGTACGATCACGATGCAGCTTGCGAAGCTGGTTTATTTAGACAGCAGCAGAACCTGGGAGCGTAAGGTAGAACAGATTTTTGCCGCGATCGAGCTGGAGAAGCGGTACAGCAAGAATAAGATCATGGAATTTTATCTGAATAATATCTATTTTGCAAATGGATATTATGGAATTGAGGCCGCATGTAAGGGATATTTCAACTGCGAGCTGTCGGAGCTTGATCTGTCACAGATTGCATTTTTATGTGCGATCCCGAACAGCCCGACTTACTATGACCCGGTTGACAATATAGACCATACGCT